>NZ_DBNGVP010000072.1:0-73845 GCF_057119385.1 Archangium sp.
GGCCCCGAGTCCTCACATCACGTGAAGACTCGGGGCCTTCGCCTTTGCGGGCTCCTCGGTGAGCTCACACCAGGCCGCTCGAGGCCGGCGCCGCGGGCAGGAGGAGTATCACCGTCGTGCCCACGCCCTCGTGACTGTCCAGCGTGATGGTTCCACCGTGGTCCTCGATCACGCGGTGGCACACCGCCAATGACAGGCCCTTCCCCGTCCACTGCTGCTTGGTGGTGAAGAAGGGATTGAAGATGCGCTCCAGGTGCTCGCGCGCAATGCCCCGGCCCGTGTCCCGCATCTCCACGCGCACCAGCTCCGCGTCCACCACCTGGGTGCTCAAGACGAGGTTGCGCTCCGGCCTGTCCCTCATGGCATTGAGGGCGTTGCCCAGCAGCCGGCCGAAGACATCTCCCAACGCCTGGGTATCGCCCAGTACCTTCACCTCTCCCGGGTGGAAGCGGCGGTCCACCTGCACCCCCACCTGGTTCAGCTCCGCGCCTCGGGACTCCAGCACCCGCTCCAGCATCCGGTGCAGGTCCAACGGCAGCCGTCCCAATTGCTGACGCTCGGAGAGCAGTTGCAGCTCGCGAACGATGCTGGCGATGCGCTGCGCCTGCTGGTGCACCGTGCCGAGCATCCGGCGCGAGGGGTCCTCCTGTGGCAGATCCATCAGCATCAGCTGCACGTTGCCCAGCACCGCGGCCAGCGGGTTGTTCATCTCGTGCGCCATTCCCGCTGCCAGGTCTCCCATCGCCGCCAGCCGCTGGCTGCGCGAGAGCTGCACCTGCGTCTGCTGTAGCTCCCGGGTGCGCTCCTCCACCTGCGCCGCGAGCTGCTCGTTGAAGCCCAGCAACTCCCGGTGCGCCTGCTCCAGCGCCTGCCCCATGTCGTTGAAGGCTCGCGCCAGGTCTCCCAGCTCGTCCCGGCGCTTGAGCGCGATGCGGTGGGCGAGGTTTCCCCGGGCCAGCTCTCGTGCGCCCTCGGCCAGCCGGGCGATGGGCCGGGCCAGCGCGCGCGCCAGCACCGGCGCCAGCGCCAGTACCCCCACCAGCGTCAGCCCCAGCACTCCGAACGTGCTCCGCGTCAGGGCATGCAGCGGCTCGAGCGCGGCCTCTCGCGGGCGGGCCACCACCGCCACCCAGCCCAGCTCCGGCACCGGGCTGACGGCCGCCTGCCACGCGCGGCCCTCCTCCTCATACTCCGCCAGCCCCGTCCGCTTCGCGCCCACCACCCCCGGCAGCTTCCCGGTGAAGTCCTCCCGATGGCGCTCGCGCTCCGGCTCACCGTCCAGCAGCAGCCGGCCCGCTCCATCCAGCAGGAAGAGCCGTTCATCGCCCACGCCCCGCGCGGCCAGCCGCTGGGCGAGCTCCTCCAGGCCCAACTCGGCGGCGAGCCCTCCCGCCCGGGTCCCCGGCACTCGTGCCGCCACCACCACCGCCGGCCGGCGGCGCACCTCGGTGAGGTAGGGCGCGGAGACGGCGTACGCCCGGCCCTCGGGCACCTGCGAGAGCAGCTCCGCCGCCCGCCGCTGGAAGTCCTCCACCTCTCCGGCGGCCACCGTGTCGTGGCGTCGGAACTGCGGCTCCTTCCGCGCGAAGGCCTCCGGATCATCCACGAAGACGGAGGTCGTCAGCTGGCCCCCTGCATCGAAGAGCCCCACCTGGGCAATGCGGTCGCGCCGCAGGAAGACGCGGATGAGGAATTCCTGCGCTTCCGATGGGCCGAGCTCGAGCGGCTCCTGGTGCACCAGCGCGCCGCCCAGCTCCGTGGCCAGCGAGAGGACATGCGCGGCGGCATGCTCGGCTTCGACCAGCGCCGTGCGCCGGTGCTGTTCGGCCACTGCCTCCGAGAGCGCCCGCTCCGCGTCGCGCCAGGCCAACAGGCCCACCGCCACGGTGGGCACCACGGCGGTGGCGATGAGCAGCAGCAGCAGCCGGGTGCGGATTCTCATGGGCTCGGGCTCATTGGCGCTTGGGACAGCTCAACTGCAGGTTGAGGCACTGACTGACCGTCTTCCTCGCGTCCGCGCTGTCCGTGATGATGAGCTCCAGACAGGACTGCGGCTCCCGGCCCGCCACGTCGTTCAACGTGACGTTGGGGAGGGTGACGGTGCCGCCCGTGAATGGCGGCGTGGTGCTCGGGCTGAGGGGGCCGAACGGCGAGAGCGCGAGCCGGGCCGTCCCCACATAGGACGTCACGGCGTTGTTCCAGTTGTCCACCGCTTGCAGGGTGAGCTTCCAACGGTCCGAGGCGGTGATGCAGGGGGGCACTTGCGGCTGGAACCGCGCCACGGCGCCGGGGTTCACCGCGAAGGTGCCGGGCTGCTGTCCCTTGGCGTTGCCCGAGACGACGCTCAGCCTCGTACTCGAGAGGGCCAGCAACACGGTGAGCTCCACGTCGGCCTGGCCCTGAAAGCCGGTGTAGCGGGCGGGAGAGAACTGGTGCGCGTGCACTCCCTGGGCATCCAGCTCCAGCTCGTGCACGTCCCGGGTGGTGTTTCCGTAGGTGTCCACCGCGCGAATGCGCACCCGGAAGGGCACTCCCGCCGTCTGTGCTCCGGGTGTGTCCTCCACCACGAAGCGCTGCGTGGCTCCAGGCAGCACGGCGAAGCCTCCCGTGGTGGTGCGCAGCGCTCCCGGTTCCGAGACCGTCCCCTCCACCAGGTTGATGCGTGTCTCCTCCACCGCGGCCGTGAGCATCACCGGGAAGGTGATGGCGCCCGTGAAGGTGCCGCTCGTCGTGGGGCTCAGCGCCCCCTCGGGAACGCCCGAGGCGGAGAGCGTCACCGACAGCGGGGTGTCCGCCCGGTTGCCGAAGCGATCCAACGCCTCGAGCGTGAGGAGGAAGGCCTCGCCCGCCAGCTGCGGCCCCACCACCGGGGACACCGCCAGGTGCGTGGGCGGCCCCGCCTGGATGGTGAGCTCCGGGGTGGCGCCTCGTACGTTCGCCGCGTGGGGATCCTCCGCCACCACGGACACCCGCTGCACGCGGGAGAACTCGGCGTTGAAGGCCGCCATGCCCACCTCGAGCTCGACGTCGCCGGGCGAGAAGCCCGGGTCCGGCGGCGAGGTGTCCAGCCGCACCGTGCCGGTGTACGGCGTGCGGTTGTTCCAGGCATCCAGCGACGTGAGGATGAAGCGCTCGGGGACTCCCGCCTGCAGGGGGCCCGTGCCGGTGCGCAGCACCTCGAAGCGCTGGGTGGCGCCGGGCCGCACCGCGAGGCTCACCGTGTGGGGCGACAGCGCTCCGTACGTGTCCCGGTTGAAGCCGCTCGCCGACAGCCACACCTCCGCCGCACTGCGCGTGTCCTTGTAGAGCAGGGGCAGCCGGCCCTGGGAGCCCTGCAGCACGAGTGTGAGAGCGGGGTGGGAGGGGTCGCTCTCGCTGACGGCCAGTCCTCCCGCGGGCGAGTTGGTGCGCAGCGTGAGCTGGATGCCGGTGGCTGGCAGCGACGCCGGGCCGCCACTGGAGTCCAGCACGTCCACCGTCAGGGCCACGGGCTCTCCCGCCACCAACGGCGAGGTGGGCACCCGGGTGAAGCGCACCGCCGTGGGCGGGCCGAGCCGTCCTACCGCCACCGTCTGGGCGATCGGCGGCAGCTCGTGGCAGCTGGATTCCAGCGTGTGATAGCCCGGTGTGGTGTCCCGGTAGCGCAGGTCCACCCCGGACTCCCCCGGGGCGAGTGTCACCTCCAGCTCGCGCTGGGCCTCCTCCCCCTGCCCGAGCCGGGCGAAGCGGCCCGACTCCGAGTCACTGATGACGCGCAGCACGCGCGGCGTGGCAGTGGGCGCGGGCTGGCCCGAGAGGTCCCTCAGCTCGATGCGGATGGGCTCCGTCCACTCGCCGGGCCGCGCCGCGCGCATCGAGGTGACGAAGACGAGCCGGTGCACACCCCGGTCGATGACCTCGAAGGCCCCCGACAGCGTGGAGGCGCGGCCCTGGGCATCGGTGACGGTGACGTCATGGCGTCCAGGTGGCAGGGTGGCCGGGGCCGTGGCCTCCAACGCGTCGCGCGAGCGGAAACGCACGGCGTAGGCGCGCTCGGAGCCGATGCGCACCTCGAAGCGGTTCTCCAGCGACGGCGGAGCCTCCGAGCCCAGGTCCACCGCCACGTCCGGCGCGAACGAGCCACTGAGCAGCAAGCGCTCGGGCGTGCCGAACGCGGTGCTCTCCGGGGACACCGCCTGGAGGCGCGGCGTGTCCGGCTGGGCGCCGCAGGAGAGCACCCAGGTCAGCAGGGCCAGGGCGAGGAAGTGCATGCCGGTACGGAAGCGCATCCGTGCCTCCTTTCGTCAGAGCGTGAAGCGGTAGCCGAGCGACGTGGAGAGCCCGCCGATGGGGCCCTGGAAGGTGCCGCCCTCGGGAAGCCGGGCGAGGCCGTAGCGCCCCTGCAGGACGAACTCCCCGGGGCCGAGCGGGTACACCACCCCGAGCCGCACGTGGCCGCCGAACGCGGGGGACAACTGCCGCCGCGAGCCCGGGTCCAGGCTCAAGCGCCAGTCGATGCGGACGAGGTGCGCGTCGAGCCCGGCACCCGCATAGCCGGACAGCGAGCCGATGACGGGCACGAGCCAGCGCGCCCCCATGGATACGGTGGTGGTGAAGGCCTGGGCGTTCAGGTCGAAGGGCTCGTGCGCCGCGCTCTCGCCCCGCAGCGAGAAACCTCCCCAGGCCACCTGCACCGAGGCACTGGCGGCGAGCCGCTCGCCGAGCGCGTAGGGCCGCACGTCCCCCTCCAACTCCAGCGAGGGCTGTACCAGCCGGCCCAGGTTGCTCTGCGCTCCGAGCCGCAGGGCCAGGCCCCGGGGCATGCGCGAGGCGAGGGTGAGCCGCGCATCCCCCCGGGCCTCGCGCGCGGCGGCGAGCACGGTGGCCACTCCACCTTCACACCGGGCCGGTGCATGGAAGCGGGTGACGAACTCCCCTCCGCCCAGGGAGGCCACTCGCTCGAAGCGCCCGTGCTCGGCCTGCGTTCCCGCGGCTCGCAGGGTGATGGGCACGCCGTCCAGTGGGTTGCCGTACATGTCCTCGACGAGCAGATGCACCTGCGTGCTGTCCCTCCCGTCGCAGAGCACCTCGTCCTTCTCGGTGCGCACGCGCAGCCGGGCGGGCTCTCCAGGCACGAGCCGCACCGTGGTGCTGACGCTCTGGTCCTCCCAGCTCACCCGCACGAGCGCCTCGCCCGTCCGACGGACAGACTCCAGCTCGACGGTGGCGCGGCCCTCTCGTGTCGTCACCGAGGGGGGAAGCCGGCCGAGCGTGGTGGACAGGAGGATCTCCGTACCGTCCGGCGCCGGCATCCCCTTCGCGTCGCGGGCGGAGAGCTTGATGCTCACCCGCGAGAGGCCATCCGCGGGCAGCTCGTGCCCGTTCCGCTCCCTCCCGCCGAGCTCCAACGTCAGGCGGGGAATGGGAAGGAACGTCGCGCTCGACGAGACCGGTGGCACGCCGTCGAGCCACGCCATGAACCGCTCCTCGCCTCCTCCAGGCGGTGCCCGGTAGCGCGCCAGGTAGGTGCCATCTCCCTGGTCCTGCACGGGCCCCAACTCGCCGAGCGAGGCCTGGAGGCGCACGGGCTCTCCCGCCAGCGCACGCCCCCGCTCGTCGTGGACGGACACATGAACGAACGCCCCCGAGAACCCACCCTCCAGCGTCTCGACCTCGAGGGCGAGGGTGGGCTTCACCCCGGCCCGCAGCTCCACGCGCACCGTGCAGGGCTCGCCATTGCCCGCCTGCGCCGTGAGCACCGCCTCGCCCGGCGTGGTGGCCCGGGGATGGGGCACGAGCGTGCCCAGGTGGACACCCGGCGCGATGCGCTGCGCCTCGAAGGTGCCTCCCGTCGTCGATAAGCCAGGCGCGGCCTCCAGCGGCTCGCCCCGGCCGTCGAGGCCGAAGGCCCACACGCGCGGACCGCGCTCGCCATTGGCCTCGACGGAGGACTCCTCGGCGATCAGGAGTACCGTGGGCCTGGATGACACGGGCAGGGCCATGGGCCATTGCCGCGCGGGTTGGCCGGGCGCCGTGGCCGAGACGGTGGCCTGCGTGACGCCGGGCGAGAGGAGAACGGGCACCTCGGCCTGTCCGGCCGCCGTGGCGCGCACCGGCCCATGAAGCGTGTCACCGATGCGGACCTCCACCCGGCCCAGGGGCGGCAGTCCGGACAGGGGCAACACCTGGCGGCGCTGCACCTCGAGCACCACCGTGGCGTGGGCCCCCCAGGATGGCGACACGGCGGCGCAGAGAATGGGCGCGAGCGTGTCAGTGCGCGGCGGGACGAAGCCGGCCTGGAGCGTGTCCGGGGCGGAGCGTCGCGCCGGGAGGACCCGGCCCGCGCTGCACGCGAGGCGCACGTCCGGAGGCAGCCCGGGCGCTGAGACGGTGAGGGTGGCGCGGGTGTCGCGTCCGGAGAGCAGCTGGCGCGGCGAGTCCTCCAGTCGCAACGCGGCCGCCGCACGGCCCGGGCTCGCCAGCAGCAGGCACATCAGGACGAGCGGCCCGAGGCTCCACCCGGCCCCGCGCCCGCTCTGGGGTGTCTCCACCACTCGCCCCGTCATCCCGGAAGCGCCCCCTGTCCTTGAATGGAGAGAGAGCCAGGATACTCTTCCCGAGGGACGTGGGGCGTGAGGCCCGGGGAAGTGACTTCCGGGGGACGACAGGCGCGGTGCCCCCCGGGTGGGAGCCGCGACTACTGGCCCGTGACGACCCGGCGGACGCGCAGCACCGTAGCGGCGCCGGCGGGGCCCGCGTTGGGCACCGTGTCCAGCGTGCCCTCCACCTTGAGGCCGGGGTTCATGTGCGTGGCCTCCATGATGCTGGCCCGCTTCTCGTCGTCGACGCCGAGCGCCGCCGTGTCCACCTCGTGCACCTGGATGGGCTCGTCGTTGGGCCGGTCCGGCCGCGTGGCGATGAAGTAGGGGCAGGGCGTCGTCATGCAGCGCACCCCGCTGTCACGCAGGAAGAAGACGGCGGGCCCCCGCTCGGCGGAGGGCGCGGCGGCGGTGCCCCCCGAGGGCGTCTCGGGAGCGGTGGCGGGCTTGTCGGTGGGCTTGTCCATGGGCGCGGAAGGTGTGCCGCCGGACTCGGCGGCGCGGGGGGTCTCGGGGGTGGTGCCTTTGCTGCAACCGGCGAGCAGGCCAAGGGCGAGGGCGGCGGTGAGCAGGGGCTGACGGAAGGTCATGGGACGGGCTCCGGAAAGGGAGGGGGCGCAGTCTCGCCGCCTCCCGGGACAGATGCCACTTCCGACGCACGCGGGGCCCGCGTCATTCACGCCGGCACGCCGATGTCCTCCCCCAGTGCCTGCTCCTCCAGCACCTGCTCCTCGGGCTCGAAGGCCAGCGCCGCCGAGTTGATGCTGTAGCGCAGCCCCGTGGGCGGCGGCCCGTCATCGAAGACATGCCCCAGGTGGGCGCCACAGCGGTTGCATGCCACCTCCGTGCGGATGCGCAGGAAGCTGGAGCGATCCTCGTGGTGCGCCACGTGGCCGGGGCGGATGGGCGCCCAGAAGCTCGGCCAGCCCGTGCCCGGGTCGAACTTCGCCTTCGAGGCGAAGAGCGTGTGTCCACACCCCGCACAACAGTAGATGCCACGCGCGTGGTGATCCACGAAGGCCCCGGTGAAGGGCGCCTCGCTCTCCCCCTGCCGCATCACCCGGTACTGCTCCGGGGTGAGATCCTGCCGCCACTCGTCGTCGGTCTTGTAGACCCTCTCGTGCATGGCGCTCTCCTCCTGGCTCGACCCTCCCTAGTCATGGGGGCGGCACGGCCAGGAAGCACCAACCGGTTGGCGGGTCGGTAGGTGCGGCTCCTACCTGCATGCCGGGGGCTGGGGAGAGGGCGCAAGTGCCCGTCCGGCTGTGTGCCGGACAAAGGAGCATGACCGCAGACGTCAGGTTCGTTGACGACCCAATCCCCCCGGGCTACATCCGCCCGACGCGGCCACGGGGCCGCGACCCTTTCCCGACCCCCTGGTTCTTCAAGGACCCCCGAGATGGAATTCCGCATCGCCGCCGACGAGCTGAAGAAGGCCCTCTACCGCGCCCAGGGCATCGTGGAGCGCAAGACGACGATGCCCATCCTGGCCAACGTGCTCGTCACGGCCCACAAGACGGGGGTGACGGTCACCGCGTTCGACCTGGAGATCGGCATCGTGTCCGAGCACCCGGCCGAGGTGATCAAACCCGGCGCCGTGACGCTCAGCGCCAAGTACGTCTTCGACATCGTCCAGAACCTGCCGGACGCCCACGTCACGCTCAAGAAGCTGGCGAACAACTACGTGGAGATCTCCTCCGGCTCGGCGCACTTCAAGATCGTCGGCACGGCGCCCGAGGAGTACCCGAAGCTGCCGCGCGAGGAGAGCGCCCCGCTGGTGCAGGTGACGGGCAACACGCTGCTGGAGATGATCAAGAAGACGCAGTTCGCCATCTCCACCGACGAGACGCGCTACATCCTCAACGGCGTCTACTTCGAGCCGCAGCAGGGCGGCAAGGTGCGCATGGTGGCCACGGACGGCCACCGCCTCTCGCTCATCGAGCGCGAGCTGCCGGGCGACTTCAAGCTCAAGGGCGGCGTCATCATCCCGCGCAAGGGCCTGCTGGAGCTCAAGCGCCTGCTGGACGAGGCGCCCGACGCGGAGTGCCAGCTGGGGTTCGCGGAGAACTCGGCGCTCTTCAAGAAGACGGGCCTGACGATGGTGATGCGGCTCATCGACGGCCAGTTCCCCGAGTACCAGCGCGTCATCCCCAAGGAGGGCGAGAAGGCGGTGCTGGTGCCCAAGACGCGGCTGCTCGAGGGCCTCAAGCGCATCGCCCTGCTGAGCGCGGACAAGAGCTACGCGGTGCGCATCGGCCTGGCGGAGAACCAGCTGCTCATCACCGCCAACAACCCGGACCTGGGCGAGGCCAAGGACGCGCTGGATATCGCCTACCAGGGCACCTCCATCACCATCGGCTTCAACGCGCGCTACCTGATCGACGTGCTGACGGTGACGGACACGGACGAGGTGGCCTTCGAGCTGGGTGACGAGCACAGCCCGGGCGTGCTGCACGCGCCGGGGGACCGGAGCTTCACCGCCGTGGTGATGCCGATGCGCGTCTGAGCGTGAGCGGCGTCCTCTCCTGTCTTGCAACGTGTTGAAGGGATGAGTGCCCAGGCCCCCAGCGCCGAGCCACTCCCGACGGTACCGGGCTCGCGCAACACGGGCCTGGACCGGGCGCGAGCGGTGGCCACGCTCGCGATGGTGATGGGCCACACGCTGGACGCGGTGCTGTCCGACGCGGCGCGCGACGGCGTGGGCATGGTGGCGTACTGGTCCCTCCGGGCCGTGACGGCGCCCCTGTTCCTCTTCGTGGCCGGCTGGGCCTTCGCGACGACGGTGCAGCGCACGGGCGCGCATGGCTCGAGCGTGCTGCGCCGGTACCTGCCCCGCGTGGCCCTGCTGCTCGGCTGGGGTTACCTCCTGCGTTGGCCCGGCTGGGGGCTGCCCCTGCTCTTCGCCGGGGATGTGACGGTGTGGCGGCACTTCCTGGCCTTCGACGCGCTGCACGGCGTGGCGGCGGCGCTGTGCATGGGCGCGGGCGTGATGTCGGTGCTCCAAGGAAGGGCGGCGCGGATGGGCGCGCTGGCGGCGCTGGCGGTGCTCGTGCCGCTCGTGAGCCCGTGGGTGCGCGCGACGGTGCTGGCGGGCGGATGGCCCCTGGCGCTCGAGCAGGCGCTGGCGAGCAAGACGTCCAACTTCCCCCTCTTCCCCTGGTCGTCCTACTTCTTCCTGGGAGGCCTCGCGGGGCTGTGGCTCGCGCAGGTGAAGCGGGTGCCGCACTGGCTGTGCCTGATGGGCGCGGGCACGGTCATCCTGTCGCTGATGACGCTGTGGGGCGGAGACCCGCGGGTGAGCGACCCCACGCTGGTGGCGTGGCGGGTGGGGCTGCTGTCCGTGGCCGCGGGCGCGGCGATGCTGCTGCCCGCGAGGCTCGACCGGTGGATGGCGCCCGTGGGCCGCGCGTCGCTCTGGGTCTACGTGGTGCACCTGCCCCTGGCGTACGGCTGGTCCACCTTCGCGGGCCTGGCCACCCGGTTGGGCCGCTCGCAGGACGTGCTGCCCGCGCTGGGACTCGCGCTGTCCGTGTTGGCGGTGTCGCTGCTGATCGCCCTGCCCGCGAAGAAGCTCCACGGACGCTGGCGGGGGCGCAACCGCGGGCCCGCTCGTCCGGATGCCCCCGGTGACTCCACGGCCCCCGGGCTGACCCCATAAGTCCGGCTCCCGGGCCTGTGTTAGGCTGAACCCCCGGGTCCGGGGACACGGGCCCGCTTTCCCTGAGAGGCCACGGGAGCCATGCCGTCGTACCGGATCGCCACGCTCCTGACGCTGGGCCTCACGGTCCTGCTGTGGAGCAGGGAGGCTCGGAGCGGAGAGCCCCCGGGGCGCATCGGCTTCCGCAGCTACGGCACGGATTCGGGCATCGAGAACCACGACATGTCCTGCGTGATGCAGGACGCGGCGGGGTTCATCTGGGTGTGCGCCGCGGATGCGATGTACCGCTTCGATGGCGAGCGCTTCGAGCGCTTCGGCCTGGACGCGGGGCTGCCCTCGTCCATCGTGAGGGACGAGACGCTCGACTCCCAGGGCCGGCTGCTGCTGGCCACGCAGAAGGGCGTGGTGCGCTGGGACGGGAGCCGCTTCATCCCCGTGCCGATGAATGGCATCCCCTCGCTGGTGTGGAACATCCGCCTGGACGCCGGGGGCCGGCTGGTGGCGGGCACCGAGCAGGGCCTGTACGTGGAGGTGGAGCCGGGGCGTTTCGTGCCGATGCCGGGCTGGCCGGGAGGGCCGGCCATGGTGCTCTGGGCGGATGCGTCGGGCGCGCTCCAGGTGGGCTCGGGCTCGCGGGTGCTGAGCCGGGATGCCGGAGGCCATTGGCGCATCCACGAGGTGACGGACAGCCGCAATTCCATCCTCGACCTGGTGCGGGACGGCCTGGGCCGGCTGTGGGCCGCGGGCGAGGGGTGGCTGGCCATGCAGCCGCGCGAGGGCATGCCCTTCGAGGATCGCTCACACCTCTTCCAGGGGTTGATGGGAGCGGGGCGCCGCCTGCGCGTGGGCCTGCGTGGACAGCTGCTGGTGCCCAACTACCGCGGCCTGCTCTCCGTGGAGGGCGAGCGGGTGGAGCTGCACCGGCTGGGCCTCTCGGAGCGCTCGACGCGCATGCGGGACGTGCTGCATGACCGGGAGGGGACGCTCTGGGTCGTGAGCCTGGGCGTGCACCGCTCCCTGGGCCGGGGCCTGTGGACCGTCCACGACACCTCCACCGGGATGCCCTCGAGCATGATCTGGGGCCTCATCCGCGACACCCACGGGACGTTGTGGGTGGGCACGGATGATGGGCTGGCGCGCGCCACGCCCGAGGGGTGGCTCACCGTGCCCGGGCTGCGTGGGTATTCGCTCAAGAGCGTGACGGAGGGCCCGGACGGGGCCCTGTGGGCCGCGGGCAACCCGGAGGGGCTCCACCGCTACGAGCCCTGGAGTGGGCGGGTGCGGACGTACGGCGTGGCCGAGGGTCTGCCGGCGCGCTACACGTTCGACCTGCTGTGGGAGCCGGATGGGACGCTGTGGGTGGCCACCAGCACCGGCTTGTTCCGCGGCGTGCACCGGGACGGGGATTGGTCCTTCGAGCAGGTGTTGCCGCACAGCCGGCGGACGTTCTTCGGCGGAGTGGAGCTGGACCCGGCCGGGAGGCTGTGGGCGGCGGGGGATGGGCTCTTCGTGCGAGACGGGGGAGTGTTCCGGCGCCTGGGCACGGCCGAGGGGCTGCGGGACGAGCGCGTGCGCTACCTGGTGGCGCGGCACGACGGCCGGGTGTGCGTGTCCTACGTGGAGCCGCTGGGGCTGAGCTGCTTCACCTACGAGAAGGGGCGCCTCACCGAGGTGTTCCGCCTGGACCGGAGCTCGGGGCTGCTCAACGGCGTCACGTACATGGTGGACGAGGACGCGGCGGGCCGGCTGTGGGTGGGGACGGGCGCGGGAGTGCACCTGGTGGGCGAGGACGGGGTGATGGAGCACTTCGGCGCGAGCGGAGGGCTCCCGGGAGATGACTGCAGCGGCAACTCCTTCCTGGCGGAGGAGGACGGCACGGTGTGGGTGGGCACCTCGAGCGGGTTGGGGCGCTTCAACGGCGCGCGCTACACCGGCCCGGCCGCGCCCCCGCGTGTGGTGCTGCTGAACACGCGGCTCGGGCCGCACGAGGTCTCCGGCTCCGAGGTGCGGGGGCTCGAGGCGGAGCACGGAGACACGACGCTGTCGGTCCGCTTCGCCGACCTGGGCGCCCTGGACGAGGGACACGTGGGCCACGAGGCGCGCCTGGTGGGCATGGACGAATGGCACGCCGTGCCGGGCCGCTCGGTGCGCTACAGCGCGCTGCCGGCGGGCAGCTACCGTTTCGAGGTCCGTGCACGCAACGACTGGGGCCCCTGGGGGCCGGTGGCGGGCTTCGACCTGGTGGTGCACCCGCCGTGGTGGGCGTCCTGGTGGGCGAGGGGCCTGGGCGTGCTGCTGCTGAGTGTGGCGGTGGCGGGCGTGGTGCGCTGGCGCGGCATCGCCCTGCGGCGCAGGAACGCCGAGCTGGAGCGCCTGGTGGCGGCCCGCACCGCCGAGTTGGATCAGGCGCGCCAGAAGGTGATGCAGGCCGAGAAGCTCTCCGCCATGGGGCAACTGCTGGCGCGGCTCTCCCATGAAATCAACAACCCGCTCACCGCCATCCACACCAACCTGCCGGCGGTGCGCGAGTACTTCGACCAGCTGTCCGACGTGCTGCGGCGCTGCCGGGAGCGGCTGGAGGCGCACCCCGAGGACGTGGACGAGGTGGAGCGGCTGTGGCGGGAGCTGGACGTGGAGTTCCTGCTCCAGGACACGCCGGACGCGCTGGAGGCGATGCAGCATGCCACCGAGCGCATCCGGGGGATTCAAGCGGACCTGAGGGCCTTCCTGCGCGGGGAGCGCCCCCGGCTCGAGCCGGGGGACCTCAATGAAGTGGTGCGCGAGACGGTGGAGCTGGTGCGGCGCTCGTTGCCCGAGAGCGCACGGGTGGAGGTCCACTGCGGCGAGCTGCCGGTGTTCGCCTTCCACCGGGGACAGCTGGGACAGGTGATGCTGAACCTGCTGCGCAACGCCCTGGATGCGCTGGGCGAGAAGGGCGAGGTGCGCGTGAGCACGGCCGTGCGCGACGGCATGGCCGAGCTGGTGGTGGCGGATGACGGCCCGGGCATTCCCCCGGAGCTGCGGGCCCGCATCTTCGAGCCCTTCTTCACCACGAAGGACGTGGGGAAGGGCTCGGGGCTGGGATTGGCCATCTGCCGCCAGCTCATCACGGAGAACCACGGCGGGACGCTCGAGCTGGACACGTCCGTGGCGCGCGGCGCCTGCTTCCGGGTGCGGCTGCCGTTGGCGCGGGCGGACGAGCCCGCCGCACGCAAGGTGGCGTGAGGGCTCAGCGCGGGGGGCTGTTCGCGGACGCGGCCTGCACGGCTTCCAGCAGGGAGCCCAGGCCCATCGCCTCCACGCGCTCCCGCAGGTAGCTCATGCACTCCAGGACAAGGGCCGGCGGCGGATTGGGCGCCGCGGGGTCCTTCGCGTAGTGCTGGAGCACCTGGTGGAAGTCCCCGGCGAGCGTGGCCTGGAAGGAGGCCTGGGACTCCATCGCGAGCAGCGTCGCCCGCAGCTTGTTCAGCAGCCGCTGGAGGCTTCCCTTGGAGGAGGGAAGCTGCTTGCCGAGCTCGGCCAGCAGCCGCTCGCGCCTCTGGCGCAACGCCTCCGGCTCTGGCTTCAGGTGGCCCAGGACGGCCTTCACTTCATCGGGCAGATCCGCGGGAATCTCCTCGGGTTTGAACATGGCGGGCTCCTCGTTGGAGGGTGGAGAGGGAACGACGGGGAGGGTCAGTACGAGCCGCAGCCCGCGGCCTGCATCTGCCGCAGCACATCGACCAGCTGGAAGATCTGCCAGGCCTGTTGCATGGCCTCGTGGTGCACCGGGCTCTGCCCCGTCTGCTGCGCGGCGCTCGCGTGGCCGGGCTTGCGCGTGCTGTACGACGAGCTCATGTCCGCCTCGTTGAACTGGGTGTTCAGCTTGCGGATGCCGTGCTTCTCCAGGTCCACGAGCTCGCCCTTCTGGGTGATGCCGTCGCCGTTGCGGTCCTCCCAGATCTTCAGGCCATTGAGCTCCGAGCCCTTCACCTGCCCATCCCCGTTCTTGTCGAAGTAGTGGGCGAGCTTCTCGTAGCCGTTCTTGAACGTGTTCTTCCCGTTCAGGTCGACGTGGCCGAACAGCTCCTTGCCGCTGGTGATCTTCCCATCCCCGTCCACGTCCCACACGAGCATGCCGTCGCCACCGGTCTTCGAGTCCCAGGGCTTGGTCCACTCGTTCTGGTTCTGGTTGCCCCAGAAATAGAGGGGCTTGTTCTTGTTGGTGCCGTCGCGCTTGAGCTCGCTCACCAGCGTGCCGTTGCCGTCGCGGAACTCGGCGCGCATGCCGCCGCCGAGCCCCAGGCCCATGTCGCCGCCCCCCTTCTTCCAGGCCTTGCTGCCCTGTAGCTTCTTGAGCTGCTCGGCGCTCAGCGACTTCACCAGCTTGCCGTCCTTGTCGAAGACCTTGGCGGTCACCCCCGCCCCCAGCGCGGGCGCGCCGTGACCCGGGCGCCGGTTCAGGCTCTTGGTGGACCACTGGCGGTCCGAGGGGTTCAGGTCGAACCCCTTGACGGTGTTGCCCTCCAGCTTGCCATTGCCCTTGATGTTGCTGCCGGTGATGTCCGCCTTCCCGTTGCCGTTGAGGTCCAGCACGATGGGCGACTGCTGCTTCGTCTTCGTTCCCGATTTGGTGTCGAAGAACACGTCCCACATCTTCCCCTTCCCGTGCTGCTGCGGCTCCGGGGGGCACGGCGGCGGCCGCGAGGGGCAGGGGGGCGGCCGCGAGGGGCAGCCGCACTGGGGGAAGGTGGTGCTGAAGGACTGCAGCATGGAGATGGAGCTGAAGAGGTTCCCCAGCGTGTTGAGCGGGCGGTTGGAGGGGCACTTCTGGTACGCGCCATTCAGCCCGCCCAGCGAAGAGGAGGAGAAGACGGCCGAGCTGAAGGAGAAGCTGGCGAAGCTACCACCCCGCGACGAGGAGAAGTTCGAGGAGGCCTGGAACATCGCGAGCTGGAAGTTCTTTTGATTGATGAACATGGAGGAATTCCTTTCCATGAGAGAGATTGGATGTGGGGATTATCGCTCGCGGTCTCGCGGAGTTTCCTGCCGGCGCGGCGTCAGCGGGAGATGTCTGGAATTGCGTATGACAATGTCCCGCGGGGCATGTGGGGCGCTCAGCCCCGGATGCTGCTGAACTTGAGCTGTGCCTGGAGCTCCTGTTCCTCCCGGGACTCCTCCTCCGCGTGGGCGGACGGCGGGTCGGGGATTTCGTCCACCACCGCGAGCAGGGGGCTCATGCCAATGGCCTCCAGGTGCGAGCGCACGTGGTTCATGCAGTCGCGGATGATGTCGGGAGGTGGAATGACGGCGCCGGGGTGTTTCACGTAGCTGCCGAGCGCGGTGGCGAGCTCCCCGGCGAGACGGGCATTGAACGGGGCGTCGGGCCGCAGGGACCGCAGCACCGCCGCCACCTGGCGCTGGAGTTGCTGGAGCGGCTCGGTGGAAGACTCCTGGGCGGTGGCGAGCTCCGCCAGCAGCCGCTCGCGCTCCTGCGCCAACGCCTCGGGGACGGGCCGCAGGTGGGCCAGGACGAGCTTCACCTCATCGGGCACGTCATGGGGGATCTTCTTGGGCTGGGGCATCGTGGGCTCCTCGGCTCATTCGGCGAGAGGCCGGCCCTGGCCACCATCCCCTCGAGGGAATGTCTTGTTTGACAAGGGAGGGCCATCGCGGTCGCACACCGCTGCCGAATCAGATGAAGGGGTGTTCCGGCATGGTCGGCATGCGAGGGAGCGGCGGCAAGCCAGCTCCTCAGACCCTGGAGTCGCAGGCGATGGTCTTCCAGCGAGCGTTCTTCGCGGCACCTCAGGCCTCATGGACGCGCGGTCCCGGCGCACGGATTGAAGTCCGGGTAGGCCCGGGGCGCACTCTCCGGATATGGAATACTGGGGCCCTCCTCGAGCTGGAGGGTGTTTCGTGGCGTACCGCCTGGCCGTGATGGTCGTGCTTCAACGCGACACCCGAGGAGTTCGAAGCCTTGTTGCGGCAGATCTACAACCGGCCCGAGATGCGCGCGAGGTTCCCGGATGGCCTCTGACGCTCCTTCCCCGTCTCCGCGCTTCTTCGTCGTGGAAAAGCTGCGCGGAGGCCATCACGACACCGAGTTCGGCACGGATGACCTCAACACCGGCCCGGCGCCGCGCTGCCCCCGGTGTGGGGACCTCGTCGGGCTGCTGACCTGGCTGCCTCCCTACCGGGGCGAGCTGGAGCTCTACGGCAAGGACTATGGCGATCTCATGCATGCCCCTGGCGGCGGCTTGCTGATCTCCGAGCGCTTCGCGGAAGCCTTCAAGGCGGAGGGGCTGACGGGGCTCAGCGGCTTCCATCCGGTCGACATCACCCGCGTCCGCCGCAAGGGCCGTGGTCCCAAGCCCGGTCCACCCCCCCGCTACCTCTTCGTCATGCCGGCCTATGGCAACCCGGCCCTGGACATGGAGCGCAGCCGCATCCTGAGCAAGAAACCCGTGAAGTGCTCCTGGTGCCGCTACGCCGGTCCTGATGCCATCGATGGGCTCGTGCTGGAGGAAGGAACCTGGAAGGGGGAGGACGTGTTCCGGCCGCGGGGCATGTGGGGCGTCGTCCTCGTCTCCGAGCGCTTCAGGCGTTTCGCCGAGAGACAGGCCATGAGCCACCTGACCCTGGTGCCCATGGAGAAATACGTCTGGGACCCGCTGGGCCTCTGCTACCCACGGCCCATGCAGTTGGACCCGCCGGCCAAGGGGTAGCTGCCAGCACTCGCCTCAGGGGGCGTCCGCGCACAGCCGCAGGCCGACGCTGAGATCCCGGAAGCCGGGCTCGGGTGTCTCGCGGTTGGGGGCGCGCGCCGTGCTGGCTCCGAAGTAGTAGCTGCCCCCGCGCGCCGCCGAGCGGCCGGGCTGGAAGAGGGAGTCGGTCCACTCGAAGACGTTGCCCACCATGTCGTCCAACCCGAAGGGGCTGCGCGACTCGGGGTGACTGCCCACCTCGTCCGGGCCGAAGCTGGCCCCCACCTTGCCGTATGTCTCGTCGTAGTTGGCCTGGTGGGGCAACAGCACGTCGCCGTGGGGGTACTCGCGCTCGTCCGCGCCCCGGGCCGCGCGCTCCCACTCCAGCTCGTTGCACAACCTCGCACCGGGGATGCGGCCCGTCCGCGCCAGCCATGCCGCGTAGGCCCGGGCATCCGCGTAGTCGATGGCGCCCACCGGCAGCCACCGCCAGTCCTGTTCCACCCCGCGCGGCCTCGTGGTGTAGCGCAGTGGCTCGCCCTCGGCCGCCGCGTACGTCACCCCGTTGGGGTGGATGCTCAGGTGCCAGCGCCCATCCCCCAGCCGCTTCAGCTCGACCTCGGCGTTCAGCGAGGCCACCTTGGAGCCGTGCGGCGTGCGGCGGGCCCGCTCCTCCGGCGGCAGCGCCTCCAGCCAGCGCACGTACTCGCCATACGTCACCTCGGTGCGCGAGATGAGGTACGGCCCCGTCTCCACCTCGTGCAGCGGCGCCGTGTCGAAGAACTGGCGGATGTTCTCGTCCGCCGCGGTGCCGAACAGGAAGGTGCCGCGCGGCACGTAGACGAAGCCCTCGGGCACTCGGGCCGCCTCGGGCAGGGCCACCTCCAGCGTGCGCTCGGGGCCGGGCTCGGCCCGCAGCACGTGGCGCACCGGCGCATACCCGGGCGCGCTCAGCTCCACCACCCAGGTTCCCCGCTCCAGCGACAGCCCCTCCACCGGCGTGTTTCCCGCCTGGCGCGCCGCGGTGAGCACCCGCCGTCCATCACTCGTGGGCTCGTAGCGCGCCAGCGTCACCGTGGCCCCGGCCGGCCGCGTCCGCACCTTCACGCGCAGCGGCGCCTCGAAGCGCGCCAGGCGCTCGCCCGAGGTGTCATAGAGCCGCAGGCGTTGCAGCAACTCGTCGCGTTCGCCGGGGCGGAAGGTGCGCTCGGCGAGCCGGGCGCGCTCGGCGAGCACGTCCGCGAAGGCGCCTCGCACCTCCTCGCGGCCCGGGTCGAGCACCAGCGCCTTCTCCATCTCCTCGCTGGCCCGCGCATAGGCCTGCTGCGTCCCCGTCTGAATCCGCAGCGCTTCGGCCCAGCGGGGCCGGGCCTCGTCCAGCTTGCCCACGTCGAAGAGGGCGAAGGACTCCGTCCGGACCGCCTCCAGGGAACGGTCGCGCTCCCGGGCGTTCTCCAGGCGGGAGCGGGCCTCGCCCAGTTGTGTGAGCACCTGGCCCTCGAGCCTGTACCAGGCCTGGAGACGCAGGCCGGCGTACAGCAGCGCGAGCGAGGCGACGAAGCCCACGGCCAGCATGCGCGTGAGCAGCCTCCCCCGGCGCACGCCTCCGCGCGAGGCCTCGAGGAAGGCGGCCTCGCGCTGGGTGAGGCTCTCCGGGGCGAGGCCATGGACCTCGGCGAGGTGGCGGGTGCCCCACAGCGCCTCGCGCGGACGTCCCATCCGCTCCCACTCGGCGGCGGCCCGCTCCAGCCGGGCGTGGAGCTGACGGGCCTCGTTGGCTTCCAGCAGCCACTGGGCGAGCGTGGGCCAGCCGGTGAGCAGCGCCTCGTGGGCGATGTCGAAGGTGGTGCCCTCCTCGGTGCGGCGCACCATCACGAGCCGCGCGCGGATGAGCGCCTCCAGCGCGGCGCGCGAGGCCGGGTCCTGTCCCAGCAGCTCTGCCTCGGAGCGGCGGGCGCGTGTGCCGTCCACCGTGACGAGCCGCATGAGCAACTGCCGCGCCGCGCCCTGCTGATCCGGCAGCAGCTGGGCCATGACACCATCCGCGTACCGGGCGAGCGCGCCACTGACGCCGCCGAGGGACTCCAGCGCCGCGGCGGGGATGATGCCGCGCTCCTTGTCCCGCGCCTCCCACAGCTCGGCGAGGGTGAACTGGAGCAGGGGCAGGCTGCCCTCGGCGCGCAGGGTGGACTCCACCAGCGTGTCGATGAGGGCCTCGGACTCGAAGCGCGCGCCCTTGGCCCGGGCGGGGCCCGTCACCACCTCGCGCACCTCGGCGCGGCCCAGGGGGCGCAGCAGGTAGAGGGCGCGCGAGAGGGCCTCGCCCAGGCCGGGCAGCGCGCCCAGGCGGGTGAGGAAGTCGCTGCGGGACGTGGCCAGCAGCCGCACGCCCGCCACCCCCGAGGCGAGCTGGCCCAACAGCTCCGCCATGAGCGCGGCCTCGGACGGCTCGCTCAGGGTGACGAGCTCCTCCAACTGGTCCACGTGCAGCACCACGCCGCGGCGGGCACCTTCCCCGAGGGCCGAGCGCAGGGCGCGCACCAGGGTGGTGGGCTCGGCGCGGGCGAGCTGCTCGAGGCGGGCCTCCTCCAGCGCGACATGGGGCGCGAGCGCGGCGGCGAGGGTGGCCACGGGCCGGCGGCCGGGCACCATGCGCGCCACGCCCCAGGACAGGCCATCCTCCAGCGCGCCCTCGCGCACCCGCGGCAGCACGCCCGCCAGACACAGCGAGGACTTGCCCACGCCCGAGTCGCCAGTGACGAGCACGAAGGCATTGGCGCGCAGCCGCTCCAGCACGGCGCGCACCTCCTGCCGGCGGCCGAAGAAGAGGGCGCGGTGCTCCTCCTGGAAGGCATTGAGGCCGCGGTAGGGATTGCCCTCGGGGATGGGCGGGGCGGTGTCGCTGGCGCGCAGGTCCTCCAGCGCCTCGAGCAGCGCGTCGGCGGAGGCGAAGCGCTCGGTGGGCTCGCGGCGCAGGCAGCGGTCCACCACCGTGGCGAAGCGCGGGTCCACCCCCGGCGCGGCCTCGAGCAGCGGACGCGCCTCCTGCTCCTGCAGCGCGCGGGGCAGCTCCCGAGGGGGGATGTGGCGGAAGGGGCCCTGGCCCGCGGCGAGCTCGTAGAGCAGGGACCCCAGCGAGAAGAGGTCCGAGCGGACGGAGGCCGGCTCACCCCGCCACGTCTCGGGGGACATGAAGTAGGGCGTCCCCACCAGGGTGCCGTGGGGCAGGGAGGGCAGCTCGAGGTTTTCGGAGGAGGACTCCGTCGCGCCGGAGGCGGAGCCGGACGAGGCATCCGTGGCGTCGCCCGGAAGGGCCTCCGAGGGAGCGTCGAGCAGCTTGGCCAGGCCGAAGTCGAGCAGCTTCACCTCGCCGGACTCATCGAGGATGGCGTTGGCGGGCTTGATGTCGCGGTGGAGGACGTTGCGGCGGTGGGCGGCGGCGAGCCCGCGCGTCAGGCCGATGCCGATGTCCAGCACGCGCTGCCAGGGCTGGGGCCTGGGGAGCCGGTCCAGGCTGGTGCCGCGGATGTACTCGGAGACGAGGTACGGCAGGTCCTCGAACTGGCCGGCGCGGTAGAGGGTGGCGACGTTGGGGTGCTGGATGCGGGCGGCGGCGCGGGCCTCGATGAGGAAGCGCGAGAGCGTCTCGTCATCGAGCGCGGGGATGAACTTCACCGCCACGGTGCGCTCGAGCAGCGTGTCGTGGGCGAGGTAGACGTGCCCGGTGCGTCCCCGTCCGAGGGGGCGCAGCAGGCGGTACTCGTCGAACTCCCTCGGAGGCTGCCAGGCGGCGCCGGAGGCAGGGTCCCGGGGAGCCGCGGGTGGAGGGCTCACCGCGAGCGGGGTTTGCTGCCCGTCTTCTGCAGCAGGGCACGGATCTTGTCGGCCACCGTGTCGGGGAGGGCGGGCTTGGAGACGAACTCGTCACAGCCCACCTCCTTCGCCTTCTCCGAGTGCGTGGCGAGGACATGTCCGGTGAGCGCCATCACGGGGATGTGGCGGGTGCGCGCATCCTGCTTGAGCTGGCGGGTGGCCTCCCAACCGCTGACCACGGGCAGCGACAGGTCCATCAGGATGACGTCCGGATGGGACTGGTGGGCGAGCTGGAGGGCTTCCTGTCCATCCCGGGCTGTTTCGACCTGGTAGCCGAGGAACTCGAGGTACTCGGCGTACATCTCCCGGGCGTCGTCGTAGTCATCCACCACGAGCACCTTGCAATCACCCGGCTGGTGCTCCGAGGGGGCTTCAGGTGCTTCGGGCGGGGGCAGCTTTCGAGCGGAATCCATTGGACCTGGGGGTTGGCTCGATTGTGGCCCCAACGCCAGGAAGGGGCAATCCCCACACACTTCGAGTGTTGGATGACACAGTACAACGTCCCGGGGGCTGGACGGAGGGCTTGCCAGACGTCAAATAATGACTGACCGACCGGTAAGTCCCTGCCCCCCTGGTCGGCAACCCCACCGAGGTTCCCCATGGCCGACGCAATGGTGTCCACGTCCCTGCGCCCCAGCTTCTACTCCCCCATCCCCGAGTCCGCGCGGGAGGACCTGCTGCTGGCGTACCGGCAGTTCCTCGAGCGCCGCAACGGCGACATGAACTTCGAGCGGGGCTTCTCGCTGCGGGAGGACTGGCTGCGCCAGGCGGCGGGCTGGGACAGTGAGTACAAGGGGAAGGTCGACACCCAGGCCTTCAACCGGGCGTACGCGAGCTTCGACGCGGTGAAGGAGCTGTCCATCCAGGAGGTGGCGCTGCTGACGTTCGTGAAGGCGAACGCGGGCGAGGCCTACGGGGTGGAGGTGGTGGGCAAGGCGCGGCAGAAGCGCTACGACACGACGAAGCTCTTCTACCAGGTGGAGAAGCTGCTGGGCTTCGAGGAGACGTACCACACGCGCATCCTCATCGGCGCCACGCAGCACTTCGGCGTCAAGGTGGAGGGGGCGTGGAAGCCGCCGCTGCGGCTGCGGCTGCTCATCGGCACGCTGGCCCACGCGCCGGGCCTCTTCTTCCACCCCATCCTGCTGGCCTCGGAGATCGCCGGCGTCTTCTCCTTCAACTGGATGCTGCAGCGGGTGGGGGAGATCTTCCGGGACCAGCCCGCGGTGCGCGAGTCCATGGAGCAGCGGTTGATGGAGATTCTGGTGGACGAGGTGGGCCACGTGGCCTTCAACCGCATGGCGGTGGGGCCCACGGGCCTGGAGGTGGCGCGCCGCCTGGCGGTGGGCGTGCTGGAGGGCGTGTCCGGCACCACGCCGGAGTACAAGGCGCTCGGGTTGAACGAGGACGTGATGGGCAGGCTGGCGGGCTTCGACCTGCACCAGCTGCCCGAGGAAGTGCTGCGCCGCGCCTACTTCGTCTGACGGCGGGAGGCGGCGGGACGCGGCGTGTCGTGGGGCTCGGGGCTGGCGTGGGTGAAGAGGTAGCGCTCGATGATGCGCACCACCTCGCCCAGCCGGCGCTCGCGCCACTCCGCGTCCGTCACTCCCGGCCAGCCCTCCAGCGGCAGCAGGGCGAAGGTGGTGAGCAGCAGCGTGCCGACGTGCGCCACCGCGGCCTCGGCATCGAGCTCCTGGCGGATGCGGCCCTCGTGCTGGCCCTGGCGCAGCGTGTCCGCCATGAGGCGCAGCCACGGCTCCACGCCCTGGCTCAGCCGGGAGACCTGCGTGCGATCCCCATCCAGCAGCTCGCGCAGGATGACGCGCGCGGCGTGCGGGTCCGTGTCGAAGAACTCGCGAATCTGCGCCATGGCGCGCTCCAGCCGTTCCTCGCCCTTGCCGGAGAAGGCGCCGAGCAGCAGCAGGAGGTGGCGGTTGGAGTGCTCGATGAGCGAGGCGACGACGGCCTCGTGGAGGGCCTCGCGCGAGGGGTAGTGGTAGAGCAGGGCCTGCTTGCTGATGCCCACGGCGCGGGCCACGTCGTTGACGGAGATGGCACCGAAGCCGCGCTCGGCGATGAGGCGGGTGGCCTCCTGGAGGATGCGCTCGCGCGGCTCGGAGGCGGGAGCCTTCCTGGCCACGCGCGGCCCGCGTGTCTTCACGTCTCCGGCTCCATTGGGGTCTTTGCGCCGCATGGCTGGAGCGGGAGGAAGTACCTCATGGCGCGGCGGGAGCGGAAGTCCGCCGCGCAGTGTTGCCGGCGGAACATGGAAGTGCCTGGAATTCCTTCAACGGCCACTATTGTAGGTCGAGTTGCCGGTCCCATATGTACAACCGTTGGAGTACGGCACCCGGGCGTACGGCGGAGATGCGCTCGAACTCCGCGGCATCCAGTGTGGCGAGATGCTCGCGCCAGGCGGTGGAGTCCATCACCACCTGTGGGTGGGTGATTCTATGTCTATCCGCGAAGGGGAGGATGCGAGGGAGTTGTCGCAGGATGGTCTCGGCACACTCCTCTCGTGTTGCTCGTGCCATGCGCTCCGCGGCTACGGAGAACCGGGCGCAGACGGAGGCCCCTCCTTCGGGGCTCCATGCGTCCATGGCCCAACCACAGGCGTCGGTCATGAGCTCTTCCAATGTCATGAACGTATTGAGCTTCTTGTGGAGGTAGCGCCCGTGCTGGAGCGAGTCCCAGAAGCGGAGCACGGCCTGGAGGCGCAGCGCGATGCGCTCCGCGCTCTCGGGCGCCCGTCCAGAAAGCGCGAAGAACAGCGCGCCCCACGCTGTTTCACGAAAAGTCGTCTCGTACAGGTTTCCCAGGTGGCGATGGTTCTTTTCGTCCACGTCATACAAGGTCATCATCACCTCCGGGAGCATGTACAGCCGCCAGGCGGGAAGTTGGTCCTGGAAGTCGACGACGTCGTGCGTGAACACCACCTCGTTGGGGGCGACTCTTCGTAGCTCACGCGGCTGAGGGAGGGTGCCGTTGAGTTGATACTGTTTCCCACAACGGCGCCCCTCCGCCTTGGTCTTGCTCTTGATGGCGATGGAGGGGCCATGAAGGAAGGACGGCAGTTGGAGTGTGGTGGCCGGGAGGGAGTGCATGGTGTGGGGGTCCTGGGTTCACTCACATTCCCGATGCCTTTGGCAGTCGGGCGGGGAGTGCCGTGGGCGAGGACTTCGAGGGAAACGGGAGGAGCTTTCCTCCTGGCTGAGTGGCGCCGCGCTCAGCGGACGTCGCAGAGGATAGGACGCTCATCGCGACATGGCCTACGATGTCGATTGCCATGCCGATGGCTCCACTGAGCGTGGCGACGCGCTCTCTCCTCTCGACAAGGCCCTCGACAACCTGGGCTATCCATCCGCCGTGCCGCTTGAGTTCCTGCTCGGAAATCTCCACCCATTGATTGGATTGGTACGCGGCGGCACTCGAATCGAAGCGCTCATGGCTGCGGGTCCAACGATACTGGGTGACTCCAGGCGTGTTGGTACACCACTCCAGACGCCAGATGTACTGTCCCTGGGCGAACTGGATCAGGATTTCGCCCTCGAAGTTCCTGCCACCCGAGAATCTGCTCGCGGGCGTCATGATGGTCCGGTTCAGTGCGAGCAGGTACGTCTGGAGTTTCTGGAGACCTTCTTGGCGCCCCTTTTCATGATGGGGCTTTATCTCAAAAAGATAGAGCGCATCGGTGTCGGTGATGTCCGGACGCATGGCACGTTCAGTCTCGGATAGGAGTGACCAGTCCCCGAGCCCTGTGTCCTCGAGGATGGTCTTGATATGGGTGTTGTTGGAGTAGACATTGTTTGTCGGGTGTCTCGTGCGATAGATGTACGCAATGAGCCGGTGCGAGGCATTGCCGAGGAAGAGTTCCCACGGCACTTGGGAGTCCGGTTTCCGGCCGGGCACTTTGTAACCCGGGAGGGCCTGGGTGGAGGGGTTCTCGCAAACCGAGGGGCGGTTGCCCGGGGGCGTGCTACCCGCTGGGGACCGGGGGCCAGGTGGCTCCGCGGAGGCGAGTCCCACCCAGGCGGTCACCAGCACGAGTCCCATCAGACGGGCGAGGTCCCTGGTGCGTGAGGGGCGCACTTGACGCCTGCTGGCCCTCGGCTTCGTGGCAGGGAATGGAGGGTTCACGGTCGGGACGGTATGCCGGGGCCCCGAGGGCTCGAGGCGCGCGTCTTCTCCAGATGGCACGGCGGAAGCGGAAGTCCGCCGCGCGTGCGATTCAGGAGGCCTTGGCGAGCAGCACGCCGGGCAGGAGCGAGCGGGCCGAGGCGCCGTCGGGGCCGCGCTCCAGCCAGCGGGGAACGGGGAGGCCCTTGGAGCGGAGGAAGTCGGGGTTGAAGAGCTTGCTGGCGTAGCGGTTGCCGGAGTCGCAGAGGATGGTGACGAGGGTGTGCCCGGGCCCGAGCTTCCGGGCGAGGCGGATGGCCCCGGCGACGTTGACGGCACTGGAGGCGCCGAGACAGAGGCCCTCGTGCTCGAGCAGCTCGAAGAGGAGGGGGAGGGCCTCGGCGTCGGGAATCTGGAAGGGCTCGTCGACGGGAGCGCCCTCGAGGTTGGCGGTGATGCGGCCCTGGCCGATGCCCTCGGAGATGGAGGAGCCCTCGGACTTGAGCTCGCCGTGGGCGTAGTAGTGGTAGAGGGCGGCGCCCATGGGGTCGGCGAGGCCGATGACGACGTTGGGGTCGCGCTCCTTGAGGGCCATGCCGACACCGGCGAGGGTGCCGCCGGAGCCGACGGCGCAGATGAAGCCATCGATGCGGCCGCCGGTCTGGCGCCAGATTTCGGGGCCGGTGGTCTCGAGGTGGGCGCGGCGGTTGGCGACGTTGTCGAACTGGTTGGCCCAGATGGCGCCGTGGGGCTCGCGGGCGTCGAGGGCCTCGGCGAGGCGGCCGGAGACCTTCACGTAGTTGTTGGGGTCCTTGTAGGGGACGGCGGGGACCTCGAGGAGCTCGGCCCCGACGAGGCGGAGCATGTCCTTCTTCTCCTGGCTCTGGGTGTCGGGGATGACGATGACGGTGCGGTAGCCGAGCGCATTGCCGACGAGGGCGAGGCCGATGCCGGTGTTGCCGGCGGTGCCCTCGACGATGACGCCGCCGGGGCGCAGACGGCCGCGGGAGATGGCGTCACGGATGATGAAGAGGGCGGCGCGGTCCTTGACGGACTGGCCGGGGTTGAGGAACTCGGCCTTGCCGAGGATGGTGCAGCCCGTGAGCTCGGAGGCGCGCCGGAGCTTGATGAGGGGCGTGTTGCCGATGGCCGAGATGACGTCTTGATGGAAGTGCATGGCGCTCCTTCAACGGCCCTCATTGTACGTCGAGTTGCCGGTCCCACCGATAGAGGCTGCCGAGCACGGCCCCCGGACGTACGCCGGAGATGCGCTCGAATTCCGTGGCGTCCAGTGTGGCGAGGTGCTCGCGCCAGGTGGTGGAGTCCATCACCACCTCCGGGTGATTGAGTTTGTTCCTGTCGGCGAACGCGAGGATGCGGGGCAGCTGGCGCAGGATGGCCTCGACACAGTCCTCTCTCGTGGCGTTGGCCATACGTTCCGCGGCCACCCTGAAGCGGGAGGGGACGGAGGCGCCTCCCTCGGGGCACCAGGCATCCATGGCCCAGCCGCAGGCGGCGGTCATGAGCTCTTCCAGGGACATGAACGTATTGAGCTTCTTGTGGAGATAGCGTCCGTGTTGGAGCGAGTCCCAGAACCGGAGCACGGCCTGGATGCGCGGCGCCACGCGCTCCGCGCTCTCCGGGGCATGCCCGGAGAGCGCGAAGTACAGCGCGCCCCATGCGGTCTCCCGAAAAGTGGTCTCGTACAGGTGGCTGAGGTGGCGATGGTTCTTCGCGTCCACCTCGCACATGCTCATGATGACCTCCGAGAGCATGTACAGCCGCCAGGCTGGGAACTCGTCCTGGAAGTCGACGACGTTGTGCGTGAACACCACTTCACCGGGAGCAATCGCCCTCAGGTCATGTGGCTGTGGGAACGAACCCTTGAGCCGATACTGCTCTCCACAGCGACGGCCCTCTCGTTGCGTTGCGCTCTCGATGGTGGTGTAGGCGCCGTGAAGGAAGGATGGCAATTGGAGCGTTGTGGTCTGGAACGGTTCCATGGTGTGAGGAGCTTCGTCGTGGCTCTGGCCACTTCTGGATATGTCACATGCCCGAGGCCTTGGGTAATCGTACCGGAGGCGCGGCGGGTGGGGGGCTCGAAGGAAAGCGGAGGACCCTTGCTCCTTGTTGAGCGGTGCCGCGCTCGCCGCCGGACGCCGCAGTGGAGATGACGAGCATGGCCACTTGCCCCACAACGTCGATGGCGACGCCGATGGCCCCGCTGAGTGTGGTGAGCCGCTCGCGCCGCTCAACCATTTCCTCGCTGGCTCGAGCCACCCAGCCTCCGTACTTCTTCAACTCTTGTTCGGAGATTTCCACCCATTGTGCTGCTTCGTACGCAGCAGCATTCGACGCGAAATGCTCCCGGCTGCGAGTCCAATGATACTGGGTGACTCCGGGGGTGGTGGTGCACCATTCCAGGCGCCAGATGTACTGGCCCTGGGCGAACTGGATCAGGATTTCACCCTCGAAAGCCTTGCCGGCTGCGAATCGATCCGCGGGCAGTACGGTCCGATTCAATACGAGAAGGTACGTTTGAACCTCCTGACTGCCATCCAGGAGACCCTTCTCATTGTAGGGTTTGATCTCGAAGACTTCTTTGGCACTGACATCGGTGATGTCAGGGCGCATGTCACGTTCTCTCTCGGAGAGAAGTGACCAATCACCGATACCTTGTTCCTGAAGGATGCGTTTGATGTTGTGATTGTTGTAATAAACAACGTTCGTCGGGTGTCTCGTGTCGTAGATATATGCAATGAGCCGGTGCGAGGCGTTGCCGAGGAAGATCTCCCAGGGCAGCTGTGAGTCCGGCTTTCGACCGGGCACCTTGTACCCTTGGAGGGTCTGCGCGGTCGGATTCCCGCAAATCGACGGGCGGCTGACCGAGTTCGTGTTGTCGGGAGGAGACGAGGGTACAGGGGGGGCCGCGGAGGCGAGGCCCGCCCATGCCGTGGCGAGCACGAGTCCCACCAGACGGGAGAAATTCCTGGCGAGTGAATACCGCATCCTACGCCTGCTCGGTTCTGGCTTGATGGACGTGCATGGAGGGCTCGCGACGACGCTACTACCCGGTCCCCAACGGGCTCAAGGCACCCACCGTGTTGGAATCAGAGCGGCCCCCGCTCCCGGAGCGCCTCCAGTGCGTTCCGGCACCGTTGCGCCAGGGTCCGGAAATCCTCGCCGAGCGCCGCGCAGTCGATGACCCGGGTCCAGAAGTCGTGCGCATGGCGGGCCGCGTCCGCCCAGACATCCAGGGTGTCCGCGCTCGGTGGCGCGGGCTCGAACGGGCGCTCGACAACCGTCGTGCCCGAGGGCGCGAACAACATCGGGAGCATGTCGTACGCAGGCGCCAGGCTCCGCGTGCCGTCTTCCTGCTCCAGGAAGCTCACATTTCCGAAGTGGCGGTCCGTGTTGCCGATGAGCTGCCCGAAGACATCGAGCCAGCGGATGCGCCGCGCGTCCTCGGGGCCGATGAGCTTCTTCTCCAGCAGCTTCGGCGTGACACGCGTCCAGGATGCGCCACGGCCGGAGTCGCCGATGTACTCCTGGTCCAGCGCCTCGAGCGAGACCACTCCGCGTCTGCCTCTCTCTCCCACCCGGTCGAAGCGCTCGACCTCCAGGAACCGGAAGCCGCGCTCATCGAACCACCGTGCCCGGGCCGCATCGAGGCCCGCGGCGTGAATCACCTCGAGTGCGAGGCTTTCGCAGACGAGCAGCTCCCTCCACCTGCGAGCGACGGCTCCTTCATCATCGCTCACGAACTTGACCAGGACGTGACGGCCTCCCGCGTACGTCAGGAACTTGGGGTGTTCTCCTCCGGCGGAGGAGCCCGGCTGTTCGCGGGCCGAGCGGCGGGCAAGATCCGGCCAGGCGCCGCGGTCGGAGGGCACGAGCGTGCTCGCGAGCCATCGGTTCAGGGACTCGTCACCGAGGATGAGATGGCCGACGCAATCCTCGCCACGGCGTGCCAACGCGATGAGCCGGTGGTCATCGCTCCAGTCTCCCAATCGGGAGGGAAGCTCCAACTCGGGGTAGCGCGCGCTGAACGTCCGTCCGACGTACCCCTGAGGGCTCATGTCGGAGGCGAAGGGAGGTAGGCCCTCGAACAGCGTCCCCGTGCCGTCGGACGCGCTGAGCCAATGTCTTCCCCCCTCCAGCAGGTGCAGGGCTCCGAATGGCTCGACCTTCCCCGACTCATGGACCCGGTAGATGGGGAGTCGTGTTCCGAGCCCTGGAAGCGTGCGTGTCCGCGCGTAGCGGGTCGCGCGTGTCTGCCCCATCCGGCACACGCGGTCTCCCGCGGCCCCGATCAGCCGGGACACGGTCGGCTGGGACACGCCCAGTTCCCGGGCCAGGTCCTTCGCTTGTGCCTCGCCCAGCCGGGCGAGCGCTCCAAGCATCCGTTCGAGGGCGTCCATGAATAGAAAGATGAATGGAAATCCAGGGGATGGCCAGTAGCAAAGGCTCGAAAACCAAGGGCTATTTCGAGTCGCTGCCATGAAACGTGAATAGAAAAAGGGCCCGAATCACCCCGAAGGGGACTCAGGCCCTCTGTGCTCCCGGGAGGCGGCTCCCGGCGGTACCTACGCCCGCGCGGACTTCTTCAGCTCCTCGACCTCGAGCTGGAGGAGCCAGTCATCCCGGAAGTCGGTGGCGGCGTTGGAGATCTGCTCCAGGCGCGCGAGGTTGAGGCTCTTCGACTCGCGCATGGTGCGCACCTCGCGGTAGAGCGCCGCGAGCGACGGGTGCAGTGCCGCGGCCTTCTTCTCGCGGGCCTTGGCCTCGCCCTCGCCCTCGGCGAAGGCGTTGAGCTCGCCGAACCAGCGGTCCCACGTGCCCGGATCCGCCGGCCCTCCGGCCACCGAGGGCAGCCCCGTGCTCAGGAACAGCTGCGCCACGCTCGGCAGCTCCACCGGACGGCCATCCAGCTCGCCGCGCAGGTTGAGCACCTCGCCCCCGCCCACCGCGAAGCCCCGCAGCTTCAGGCCGCTGGCCAGCTCCAGCTTGAAGTCCCCCTTGTCCGGCAGCTCCCCCTCGCCGAACGCCACCAGCGCCAGGCCCGGCCACGGCTTGCTCCCGTTCTTCCCCTCGCGCGACACCATCACCGGGCCCTCCAGCCGCACCAGCGCGCTGCTCAGGCCCTCGGCCACGGGACGCGCCCCGGGCAGCGCCTCCACCACGCGCGCGGTGATCTCCCGGCCATCCGCCAGCACCAGGTGGTTCACCGTGCGCGCCTGGAGGGCCTCGTTCAGCCCGTAGTCCCCGCCCCGCTTCCACGCGAGCGTCGCCTCGAACCCGCTCAGCACCTCGAACAGGTGCTCGAAGTCCCGCGCCACGAAGAGCTGCGGCTGCATGCGGGTGATGTCGTACTCGGTGTCCGCGCACGCCACGCTCAGCGGCACCTTCTTCACCGCGTCCGTGAGGCAGTGCTTCGCCTCGCCGATGCTCGAGAGCAGGCCGGCGCCGTAGATGCGCGGCTGCTCCATGCCGCCGATCATCCCGTACTCGGCCGTCCACCAGTACAGCCGCGAGGCGCGGGTGCTCTCGCTCACGTAGCGCCGGCTCTGGTTGGCCGCCTCCAGGCGCGCCTGGGCGTGGGCAATCTCCTCCTGTGTCGCGGTGGGGTCCTCCTTCACCACGCTCAGGTTGCGGATGGCCTGGAAGACGGCCTCGTCCTCCACCGTGGCGATGGCCTTGAAGCCCACCAGCCCGCAGCGCTTGAGGTACTCGGCATAGCGCTTGTTGGCGATGATGGGCGCGTGGCCCGCGCTCTCGTGGATGATGTCCGGAGCCGGCGTGTACTGGATGTGCTCGTGGGTGCGGATGTCCGCCGCGATCGCCAGCACGCCCAGGGCCTGCAGCTCGGTGAACACCGCGGGCGGGATGAAGCCGCGCACGCCCACCGCCGCCCAGCCCAGCTGGGACAGCTTCTCGTTCATCTCATCCAGGCTGGGGATGCGCTCCAGGCCGATGCCGGTCGCCTCCAGGCCCTCCAGGTAGACGGCGTGCGCCTTGTCCGACAGGTGGCCGCGCAGCTGGCCGAGGATGTGACGCCACACCGCCTGGTCCCTCGGCGTATAGGCGTCGTAGTCCTGGCTCACCACATAGCGCCGCAGATGCGCGGGCAGTCGGGCAATGGTCCGTTCGGTGGGCGTCATGGGGGCTTCTCCGTTGCATGAAATCTACGCACCGGGAGCCCCGACGGAAATCCGATAAAAACCGACGTCTTATTCGATTTTCCGCCGTTTTGACGCGAGGCGCTGACGCAGCCCGCCAAGGACGAGCTGCGCCGCCTCGGAGCCCGGGCCCCCCGAGGGACGCAGTGTCACCACCTCGACGAATTGGGGCTGTTCCTCGCGCAGGGGCCAGACGGAGAGGTCCTCGGGGAAGGAGCGCAGCAGCCGCAGGTCCGGGGCGATGGCGCAGGCGTGGTAGGCGCGCAGCAAGTCGAAGAGGTGCAGGAAGCTCTGCACGCGCGACACCTCGCGCACGGTGACGTCATGGGCGGCGAAGCGGGCGCTGTTGGCGCTGCCGTACGGGTCCTCGCGCTGCCAGTCCACGAAGGGCTGGCCCTCCAGGTCGCGCACGTGGAGCGTGCGGCGTGCGCCGTGGCGCGAGGACAGCTCGCCGCCGGGGCCGGCGAGCACGACGAAGGGCAGGTTCAGCAGGGACTCGGCCTCGACGCCGCGGTGCGGGGGCAGCGGGGTGAAGTCCACGGCGAGGTCCAACTGGCGCGTCTGCACCTGGCGCACGAGCTCGAAGGTGCCGCCGAAGCTGACCTCCAGCTTGATGCCGGCCCGGGCCACGTCTCCGGCGATGCCCGCGAGCAGGAAGTTGGAGAGGGTGGGGTTGAGGCCCAGGCGCAGGCTGGCCTCGGCGCTGGCCAGGTCCCTCAGGCGCTTGAGGCCCAACTGGTGCAGGGGCGTCTGGGTGCCCTCGTAGAGCTTCTCGCCGCGGGCGGTGAGGTGGAGGCGGCGGCCGGGGCCGCGCTCCAGCAGGGGCTGGCCCTCGGCGAGCGTGTCCTCGAGGGCGCGGATGTGCTCGCTGACGACGGAGCGGGCCACGCCCAGGTGCTCGGCGGCGCCTTCGATGCTGCCGGACTCGACGGCGGCCGCGAAGGACTCGAGCCAGACGAGGTGCCGGGGGAGCTTGCGCGGGGGCATCTCACCGGTCCCAGAGAACGCCCAGCTTGAACTCCAGGGCATCGAAGGGTTCCGCACGAATCAAGGCGTCCTCCGCGTACGAAGCGAGCAGCGTGTAGTTCGTGTCCACGAGGCGGAAGACCTCCAGGGTGCGCACGTCGGGATCCACGAGCCACACGTGCCGGATGCCCTCGCGCGCATAGAGGGGGAGCTTGACCACGCGGTCATGTGCCTCGGTGGACGGAGAGAGGATTTCACAGGCCCAGTCCGGAGCGAGCGTCAGGGCCGCGGTACGGGGAGCCTCGGGGAGCCGCTCGCGGCGCCAGCCGGCGAGGTCCGGGACGAGCACATCCTCTCCCAGGTGCAGCTCGGGTTCATCGAAGATGAGCCATCCGCCCGGGCCGTTCCATCCGAGGTCGAACGGACCCATCAGCACGCCACCGAGCCGGGAATAGGCCCGGCTGTGCGGGACCGCGGGCCGGGGGCTCGTGTACAGCTCGCCAGCGATGATCTCCCCCACCATGTTGGGCGGGAGCTCTTCCAGGTCCGTGTAGGTCGCGGGTCGCTTTCCCATCCCCACTCCATCCACATCCATCCGAGCGACAGGTTCCATGTCTGGAACATGTCGCCCCGGTCCGACACTTCTTCCCATGCACCGTGCCGGACGTCGAGTGCCGGGCATCCTCATCGTTCACTCGTCACCCCGGGAAGCCCGCCAGGGGGGCCTGCCACCGGGCCCGGGGGTCCCTATATTGGACGCCACCGTGGCCACCCATCCGGACAACCTGCGAGCGCGGCTGGAAGAGCGCGCGGATCTGCTCGAAGCCACCCGTCTGCGCTACCGCGCGCTGCACAAGCTGCTGCGGGCCTTCTTCTGGAAGGACCGGGTGCGGACGAACCTGGAGCTGCTGCGCGAGGTGGCGCTGGCCCAGCCGCAAGTGGACGCCACGTTGGAGGCGGTGGCCCGGCGCGCGGAGGCGGAGGGCTGGCCGGCGGGCTCGGCGCCGATGAAGCTGCTGGCCGAGGTGCGGCGGTTGCGCGAGGCCCTCGCCTGGGAGGTGCGGCGGAGGCTCATCGCGAAGAAGAAGCCGGAGCTGCTCGGCGAGGCGCTGCTGAAGCTGGAGGAGGAGGTGCTGGACGCGGGGCCGCTGCTGGGGCGGCGGCTGTGGGCCCAGGCGGTGGAGATATTGCCGCGCAACCTCCCGGAGCTGCGGGCCGCCTGCGCGGCGGCGGAGGTGCTCGAGCGCGTCTTCAAACGTCCGGCCCCCGAGGGAGCGCTGCCCTTCGACGCGGCGGAGGCGGAGGAGCTCCGGCGGGCGCTGCCCCTGGCGGACGAGGCGCTGGCGGCGCTGTGGGCGCGGCTGGACCGCTTCGACGGCACGGGCCGGGTGAGGGCCTTCCTGGAGAAGGGGATGAAGCGGGCGCCGGTGCACCCTCCGCGCAGCGGACCGGAGCTGTTGCAGCACGCGGCCTTCTGGCAGGACCTGGCGCGAGCGCGGCTGAGGGCGCTGGGGGAGTCGCGGCTGTCGCCCGTGGTGCCGCGGGAGGAGGAGTGGCCGGAGCTGCTCGGCTGGCTGGTGGAGCGGGAGGGCGCGGCGCGGGCGCCACTGGGGGCCTCGGAGGTGCTGAGCGAGGGCCGGGCGGGGCTGCTGGAGGTAGCGGCGGAACTGGCGGCGCTGTCTCGGGCACGTCCGGTGGGGCCGTGGAACGAGGAGGCCGCGTGGGTGCGGCTGTGGACGGCGGCGCAGCGGGCGAGGTCCGAGGAGGGCCCGGACGCGGAGCGGCTGCGCGACTCGTTGCGCCTCTTCATCCGGCTGCGGGGGCAGGGACAGATGCCGGCGCGGCTCTTCTCCCCGGAGCGGAACGTCCTCGCCGGGCCGGGGGGCGGACGGGCGGGCGGCGAGCCAGAGGATCTGCCGGGGCTGGTGCAGCGGGCGAGGGAAGCAGCCGGGCGGCCTGGGACGGGGAGGGTGCCAGGGTAGGGGTTTAACCTGGACGCACACGTGTACGGATGGGAGAAAGGCCTCCCGTGCGGCTGCTGGCACTTCACGTTCAGGACTTCCGAAACCTTGGCCAGGTGACCCTGGCGCCGAGTGCGCACGCGTCCATCGCGGTGGGGCAGAACGGCCAGGGGAAGACGAACCTGCTGGAGGCGCTCTACTTCCTGGCGACGCTCAAGCCCCTGCGAGCGGGGCGGCTGTCGGAGCTGGTGAAGTGGGGAGCGTCGTCGGCGCGGGTGACGGGCCGCTTCCTGCTCAAGGGAGCGGAGCGGGAGATTTCGGTCGAGGTGGCGGGAGGGGTGCGGCAGGCCTTCGTGGACGGGAAGAAGGCGGCGAGCCTGGAGGAGTACTTCGGGGGCGTGTCGGTGGTGGCCTTCACGCCGGACGACCTGGAGGTGGTGAAGGGCGGGCCGGATGCGCGCCGGGCGTTCCTGGACCGGGCGGTGTTCAACCGCTTCCCGGCGTTCCTGAGGGAGAGCCGCGAGTACGCGCGGGCGCTGAAGAATCGCAACCGGTTGCTGAAGGCGGGCCCGGTGGACGCGGCGTACCTGGAGGCCTACGACGAGACGCTGGCGAAGACGGGAGCGCGGGTGTACGCGCGGCGGCGGGCGCTGATGGCGGAGCTGGCGCCGAGGGCGCAGGCGACGTTCGGCTCCATCGGGAGGACGCCGGAGCCGGCGGCGTACGGGTACCACCCGGCGCACCTGGGAGACGTGGACTTCGCGGGAGCGGACGAGGCGGCGCTGGCGGTGGCGTTGAAGGAGGCGCTGGCGGCGCGGTCGAGGAGGGACCTGGACCGGGGCTTCACGTCGGTGGGGCCGCACGTGGACGACGTGACGGTGACGCTGGGGGCGAGGAGCGCGAGGGCGTACGCGAGCCAGGGCCAGCAGCGGGCGTTGGTGCTGGGGTGGAAGATCGCGGAGATCGAGAACCTGGAAGCGGCGATGGGGTTCCTGCCGTTGCTGCTGCTGGACGACGTGTCGAGCGAGCTGGATCCAGAGCGCAACGCGTACCTGATGAACTACCTGGCGGCGAGCGGGGCGCAGGTGTTCCTGACGACGACGGACGCGGGGCTGGTGAGGGGAGCGGCGGCGCAGGACACGCTGTGGCTGGGAGTGAGGACGGGAGAAGTGACGAGCGTTCCGACGGAGCAGGAGCCCGCGGCACAGGCCCAACACGCGGACGAGCCCGCGTAGAACATCGCGTAGAACAGTCTCCACTGAGCCCAATCACCCCTCGCCCTCCGGGAGAGGGACGGGGTGAGGGTATCGAGCATCCCAGGTTGCATCCGAGTCAATCCCCTGAGGGTCTACCGCTCCAAGCCTTGAACCCGTTCATCCGCTGTTCGAGCCGGAGCACCTTCACGGTGGCGGAGACATCCCCCCGGTGTGCCTTGAAGGCGCGAAGAAAGGTGTCCACGGGCTCGGCCTGGCCGGCATGGGGACCGACGGGACTGCCCCACCTGTCCTGCCGTGGGCTCGAGCCCCACAGCGCCTCGAGGAACGGCCGCACGTCATGAACGCCCCGAAGCATGCGAGGGCGGACGGGTTCCACGGGGATGCTCACGGTCTCCAGGACGAAGCACCCGGGCTCACAGGAGCATGCACGGCGGCGGCGCTCGGAGCGGTACTGGGGAACGAAGGTGACGCGGAGCCACCGGTTGAAGGCGCGGTGCCCGCCGGGGGCGAGCAGCAGTGCACGCAGCAGCTCGGCCTGCTCTCCGCGCTCCAGCCAGGGAGGAGTCCTGCCCCGGGCCCACCGTCGCCGCAGGGCCTCGCGGTGCGCGGCCTCGGCGGGGTGAACGAATTCCCTCTCATGCGCGAGATGGAACAGCGCATGGTCACCGATGACGCCGGGAGGGACGAGTCCCCGGAGGTGCCCCATGCGGCTGTGCTGAGGCAGCTCGCGGGTGATGGAGCGGGCCCAGCGGATGAAGGGGGCGAGCTTGTCGCCATCGCGCCGGCCGCGCACCATCTGGCGGATCTCCCCGGTCACATCGTCATCGAGCCCGGCGAGGTCCTCGAAAGCCTCCGGGTCCCGGGCGAGCTGTGCCATCTCCACACGGGAGCGATGGCGCGCGGAGCGGTGGATGGAGGCGCGCGCGGAGCGTGCGGACTCGCGATGGCGCGAGGGCAGCAGCGAGCGGGTCATGTCCCGCGCCTTCTCGTCTCCGTGGCTCATCGGGTCCTCCCGGCGGGGAGGACGAAGCGAGCCGTGGCTTCCTGACGGCCGTGCTAATCCCAGCGTCCCCCGCGTCCGGCGGTGAGGAGCGAGGTGGGGATGACGCTCACGATGACGAGCACGCCCAGGTAGAACCCGAGCATTCGCAGGGGCTCGTTGCCGAAGCGCGCGAGGAGCACGGGCAGGCCGATGGCGGAGGCCGCGGCCACCTTGCGAGCGAGCGGCTGGGGGATGAGCCGCAGCAGCCCGAAGGCGAGGCACGGGGTGAAGAGGGGCTCGAGCTTGCTGACGAACGAGCGCTCCTGCTCGAGCGCCAGATGCAGCTGCTCCAGGTACCGCTGCTTCTCGGCGAGCTGCTCGGCGGTGGCCTGCTGGTGGGCCTTCTGGCGGACCTGCATCTGCGCCTGGAGCTCGGCCTCGGCCTGCTCACGGGCACGGGCGCGCTCCGCGTCATGGGCGAGCTGCTCGGGGGACTGGAGGTCCGCGCCGCACGTCGTGCACTCCCGGGCGAAGCGGCCGTTCTCGGCCTCGCAGCGGACGCAGCGCGGAAACTGTTGTCCCCGCGAGGGCTCGGCATCGAGCGCCAGCGGCGTCTGTCCATGGAGCTTGAAGCGCTCGACATGGGCCTCGGGGACGGAGGCGGGGGCCTCGGGGCCGGGGCCGGCCACGGACTCGAAGCGGCCGCCGTCCTGCAGGCGCACCTGTCCTTCGGGGCCGGGCTTCTCGCCGCGCGCGCGCTCGAGGTGGAGGAATCGGGACTTGTTGGTGGACATCGCCTATTCCTTCCTCGAGCTGCCGGACGACGAGGCGGGACGGGTGCGCCCGCGGGCCCACTCGCGCAGCCGGACGATGTCATCGCGCATGGTGACGGCGAGCGGAACGGTCTCCTGGAGCGCTCCGGCGATGTGGCGCTGCTCCAGCTCCACGCCCTGGCCGAAGGCCTCGTAGAGCGCGGCGATGATGGCCTGCTCTATCTCCGCGCCGCTGAAGTTCTCGGCCAGGCTGGCGAGCGTGTTCAAATCGAACGCGGCCGGGTCGCGCTTCCGCCGCTGGAGGTGGATGCGGAAGATGTCGCGGCGCTCGGCGGCCTCGGGCAGGTCGATGAAGAAGATCTCATCGAAGCGGCCCTTGCGCAGCAGCTCGGGGGGAAGGCCTTCAATGCGGTTGGCTGTGGCGACCACGAAGACGGGAGACGTCTTCTCCTGGAGCCAGGTGAGCAGCGTGCCGAAGACGCGCGCCGTCACGCCGCCGTCCGTGGTGCCCGAGGAGGCGACGCCGGACAAACCCTTCTCAATCTCATCCACCCAGAGCACCACGGGGGCGATGCTCTCGGCGACGCGGATGGCCTTGCGGAGGTTCTCCTCGGAGGAGCCCACGAGGCCGCTGAAGATGCGGCCCATGTCGAGCCGCAGCAGGGGCAGGTTCCAGTGCGCGGCGATGGCCTTGGAGGTGAGGCTCTTGCCGCAGCCCTGCACGCCGAGCAGCAACAGGCCCCGAGGCTCGGGGAGGCCGAACTGGCGGGCGCGCTCGCCGAAGGCGGCGGTGCGTTGGGTGAGCCACTGCTTGAGGTGCTGCAGTCCGCCCACGTGGCCCAGGTCCTGCTCCGGCGGGTAGTACTCGAGCAGGCCGCTCTTGCGGATGACCTGGCGCTTCTCGTCCTGGACGCGGCGGATGTCCTCGGCGCTCAGCTTGCCGTCGTGGGCAATCGCCTTGGCGAAGGCATTCTCCGCCTCGGACAGCGTGAGGCCCTGGGCCGCCTGGATGAGCTGCGCGGCCTGCTCGCGAGACAGGTCGATGGTGGCCTTGTTGCCCCGCCGCACCACCGCGACGATCTCCTTGAGCAGGTTCATCAGCTCCTGGAAGCCGGGCAGGGGGACGTCGAGGACGGAGACCTCCTTCTCCAGCTCGGTGGGGATGACGAGCGTGGGGGCCAGGAGGATGACGGTGGTGAAGGTGCTCTTGAGGGCGTGGGCGAGCTCGCGCAGGGCGCGCACCACACCCTTCTCCTCCAGATACGGATGGAAGTCCTTGAGCACGACGAGCGAGGGCTCGGAGAGCTTCTCGATGGCGGCCAGGGCGTCGATGGGGTTGCGGGTGTCCTCGGGGAGCGCGGGGCCGCGGGAGCCGCCGAGGTAGCGCAGGCCGCGGGTGATGGACCAGGACAGGAGCACCTTGCCGTGGGCGCGAGCCATGTCCGCGAGCAGCGAGTCCACGCGGTGCTCCTCCCACGACACGAGGTAGAGGAGCGGGTAGCGGGCGCGGATGAGGATGTCGAGCTCCTCCAGCCACGGAGCGGAGGAGGACCCGGGGCGGGGGAGCGCGGGACTGGACACCATGCCCCGGGTATATCAGGCCCGCCTACTTGAGGGCGACGGGGTCCACCTCGGCGAGCAGCTTGGTGACGCGGGCCTCGTCGATGCGGGCGGTGAGCCGGTCCTGCTCGTGCTGGTCGCGCACCGTCTTGGACAGGCTGAAGGTGGAGCCGATGCTGAAGAGCAGGCCCATGCCCAGGAAGGCCTTCTGCCAGCCGTCGACGGGCAGGTGGTAGATGCCGATGGCCATCACACCGATCGCCAGTGCGAAGGAGAGCCAGGCCTGGATGACCCAGGCGCCACTGTGGGTCGGCTGCACGGCGGTGGTGTTGGGGCGGGCCATTGTGAACCTCGTTCGAAGGGCGCTTCCGGTGGAAGCGCGTGGACGAGACACAGAATGCACCCGTTCCTCGCAAACCGCATGGAACTAATGGCTCGTCCTTCGATAACCTCCCGTGAATGATTCAGCTCCAGCGTCTCGAGGGCTTCTACTGGGTGGCACGTTGTGAGGGTTACGCCCGGGCGGCCCGCGCCTTCCCGTACCCCATCACCCAGCCGGGCGTGCACCAGCAGGTGAAGCGGCTCGAGTCCGAGCTGGGCGTGCGCCTCTTCGAGCGGGTGGGCAAGGATCGCGTCGTGCTCACGCCGCAGGGCCGCGCGCTCTACGAGTACCTGGCTCCCTTCTACGAGGGCCTGTCCTCGCTGGAGCGCTCACTGCGCTCGGGCACGATGGGCGGGCGGCTGCGCATCCACGCCTCGGGGCACACGCTGCGCCACCTGCTGCCTCCGTGGCTGCGGCGGCTGCAGGGCCAGCGGCCCGACATCGAGGTGGCCCTCTTCGAGGCGAAGGTGCCCGCGGTGTCCCTGGTGCGCTCGGGTGAGGCAGATCTGCTGGTGGACCACCTGCCCGAGGTGCCCGCGGACCTGGAGGCCCGGCAGGTGGGCAAGACGCGCCCCTTCCTCGTGTTCCCGTCCAACCACCGGCTCGCGCGCAAGGGCCCGGTGAGCCCCGAGCCGTTCCGGGACGAGCCCTTCATCACCTACAGCTCGGATCCACAGTTGAGGGACCTGCAGCTCGCGGCCCTCTCACACTTTGGCGTGGTGCCGCAGCGGATGTACGCGGCGGATTCGTCCGAGACCATCCTCGGCTTCGTCGCGGCGGGGCTCGGCTATTCACTGCTGGCGTCGCTGCAGCCCCGCGGGCCGCAGGTGCCTGGCGTGGTGGCGCGGCCTCTCTCCGAGCCGGCTCGCGAGTTCCCCATCTACGTGGCGTGGCGCAAGAGCTCGCAGCGCAATCCCCTCATCGAGGCGATGCTGGGGCTCGCGCCGAAGCCCTGAGATGGCCTACTGCCTCTCTGCCTGGCTGACAGACGCCTGCTTGCCAGCCTCGGGGGCCTGGGCCTCGGCGCTCTTCTGCTTCTCCTTGAGCGTACCCAGGCTGTTGCTCCACCACTCCGGGCACAGAAGGATGAAGAGGCCTCCGAACAGCACCATGCCCACCAGCGAGACGATGATCACTTCACCCATTCACTCCTCCACACCGCCCTGACTCCCAGGACGGCCACGTTCCTCTACAACACCGGAGAACCGCCGTTTCACCCGGGGTCCGAGGACTGCAACAGACCGCCTGTTGAGAGGGAACAGGCCAGCTGGGCGGACCATCCAGGTTCGAACGTCTACACGCTACCAGGGCCGAGGGCCCGTGGCCCACACGTCCAGCGATGTCTCCAGCGGGAACTTCCCCGGTCAGGGCGCACAGGATGAGCGAGCCACGGTGGGCCGGAGTAAGAACCCCGCCATGAGCGCCACCTCCCCTGCCTACAGCATCCGGACTCCCCGGCTGCTGCTGCGCTGCTGCGAGCCCTCCGACGCCGCGCCCCGCCTGGAGGCGGTGACGTCCAGCGGCGCGCACCTGCACGAGTTCTTCCCTCCCCAACCCGAGGGTCCTCCGCCGCTCGCGCTCCACGTGGCGCAGCTGCGCAAGATGCGGGGCGGCTTCGACCTGGATCAGGATCGCCCCTACGTGGTGGTGGAGCTCCACACCGGGCGCTTCCTCGGCGAGGTGGGGCTGCTCACCCGGGCGGGCCTCGGCGCTCGCGAGGTGGGCTACTGGCTGCGCCGCGATGCGATCGGCCAGGGCCTGGCCACCGAGATGACCGCGGCCGTCATCCGCACCGCCTTCGAGCTCGACAAGGTGAGCCGGGTGGACCTGACGTGCGACCCCGCCAACGCGGCCAGCGCGGCCGTGGCGCGGCGGCTGGGCTTCACCCTCGAGGGCCGCCTGCGCGAGCGGCAACTGGCCCCGCACCACGTGCGCGGCGACATCCTCTGCTTCTCCCTCCTGGCCTCCGAGTACCCCCACGGCCCCGCTCACGCCGTCCCCATCGAGGCCTTCGACTACCTCGGTCAGAGAATCCTCTGAGTTCCAAGAATCCTCCATTTACGACGCGGCATGTCAGGCCCGGGTGTTACGTCGGGTCCCTGGGCATGTGGGACCGCGCGTCCCCTACCTTGGAGGAGTCTCGTGAAGAAGCTGTCGATGCTGCTCGCCGTGCTCACGCTGGCCCCGGTGCCCGCCTTCGCCGCCGACTACACGTGCAGGGGCAACCGGGTGGAGAAGGGCGGCACCACCCAATACACCGTGCGCACCTCGGGCGCGGACATCGTCATCGAGAAGGGTGGCAGTACTCGAGGCAAGGCCGTGAAGCGCGGCGATGACTACGCCGTCGAGGTGGGCGGCAGCACCCAGGCCACCATCGAGAACGGCCGCATCTACAAGGGTGGCTCCACCTGGAGCTCCGTGGGCGAGGCCCAGCGCGTCTTCGACTGCCCGGACATCGTCGCCGCCACCCTCTGGGTGCTCCAGCAGAAGGGCCAGCTCTAGGAGTCCGTCTCCCAGGCCCCCTGGCTCCTCACCGGCCCGCCGTGACGCCCACGGCGGGCCGCCGTGTCTTCACGCCCGCCGGCGCAGGCGGAAGCGCCGCAGGAGCGGAGTGCCCGGCCCCGCGGCCTCCTGCGGCATGTGCTGGAAGTAGGGGAAGCGGAACTCCGCCCACAGCACCAGGTAGGCCACCCCGAAGATGCCCGTGGCCACCACCCACCACCACGACACCGCGAAGGCCAGACTCACCAGCGCCGCCAGCACGCACACCGCCCCGATTCCCAGTGCCACCTCCCGCCGCCGGGGTGACTCCGACATGGCCAGGCCCATGGAGACGAGCGACATCGCCAACAGCAGCCACGCCAGCCCGAAGGCCTCCCGGGCATACAGGAGGGCAATCGACAGCAGGAACAATCCCAATCCGAACAGCCCCAACCCACCGTCCATGAGGTGCCTCCTCCTCCGGATTTGCCAGAAGCAAGGGTTCAGGCCCTAACATCCGCATCTGTCCACCACTGGAGGAACGCTCGGCGCGGCGTGCGCCCGGCTCGTCCGGCAGCCCTCCGCGTGGCGGACATTCAACCTTTCATTCCCGCCACAACTCACCGCCTCTTGCAGGGGTGCCTACCCTCGCGGCGATGAGCAGGGCCGTCCTCCGCCACGTCCTTCCGTTGTCCTTGCTGCTCGCGTCCGCCGTGGGGTGCCACCGCGGGGTGCGCTTCGAGGACCACGTCTTCTCCAAGCCCGGGGTGCGCTACCGGCTCGGCGCGCTGCCGCCCGGCTGGCAGCGGGTGAAGCTGCCCAACAACGACCTGGCCTGGTACACGGACGCGTCCGGCCACGCGCTGTCGGTGAACTCCACCTGCCAGGAGCACGAGGACGCGCCGCTGGACGTGCTCACGCGCCACCTCGTCATGGGCTTCACCGAGCGGCTGGAGGTGGAGCAACAGACGGTGGTGGTGGACGAGCGCGAGGCGTTGCGCTCGCGCTACCGGGCCAAGCTGGACGGGGTGCCGGTGGAGCTGCTCTTCCTGGTGCTCAAGAAGGACCGGTGCGTCTACGACTTCACCTACGTGGCGCCGCTGGGGCGCTACGAGGAGCGGCTCGAGGGCTTCGAGTCGCTGGTGCGCGGCTTCCACGCGGAGAGTGCCTCATGAGCACGGATGCCGGGCTCAATCCTTCTCGTCTGCGCCGGCCGGTGGAGACGTCGCAGGCCGGGGCCATCAACCCGCTGGGCGGCTCCTTCACCCAGCGCATGTCGGAGCGGATGGCGCGGCTGGGCTCGCTGGTGGTGATGACGGGCCAGGTGGCGGTGCGCGCGGTGAGCCCGCCGTACGCGCCCTCGGCGCTCGTCTACCAGATGGAGGCGCTGGGGGTGCGCTCGCTGCCCATCGCCCTGCTGACGGCCACCTTCGCCGGCCTGGTCATCTCGTTGCAGTTCGGCTTCTTCCTGGCGCGCTTCGGCGTGCAGTACACGGTGGGCCGGGTGGTGGTGCTCACCCTCTTCCGGGAGCTGTCCCCCGTGCTCATCGCCCTCACCGTGGGCGCGCGCGTGGGCTCGGGCATCGCCGCGGAGCTGGGCTCCATGACGGTCACCGAGCAGGTGGACGCCATCCGCGCGCTGGGGGCGGATCCGTTGCGCAAGCTGGTGGTGCCCCGGGTGCTGGCCTGCCTGCTGCTCACGCCCGCGCTCACCGTGCTGGCGGACGTCATCGGCATGCTGGCCGGCGCCCTCGTGGTCAACGTGCAGTACAGCATCAGCTTCCACCTGTTCTTCCAGGGGGCGCTGGACATCCTGCTGATGAGCGACTTCCTCTCCGGTGTCTTCAAGGGCTTCATCTTCGGGGGAATCATCGGCGTGGTGGGCTGCTTCAAGGGGCTCACCGTCGAGGGCGGCACCGAGGGCGTGGGCCGCGCCACCACGCAGACGGTGGCCATCACCTCCGTCTCGGTGTGTCTGGCCGACTTCTTCATCACCAAGATTACCCTGACCTTCTGAGATGCTCCTCCGACGCCATCCACCCCGTCTGCAGTTCCGGCCGCCCACCCGGGGCGAGGAGCTCATCCGCTTCGAGCACCTGCAGAAGTCCTTCGGGCCCAAGCACGTCTTCGACGATCTGCAGCTGTCCGTGTACGCGGGCGAGACGCTCACGGTGATTGGCGGCTCGGGCACGGGCAAGAGCGTGCTGCTCAAGTGCCTCATCGGCCTGCTGCGCCCGGACGCGGGACACATCCTCTTCGAGGGGCAGGACCTGACGGGCTTCCACGAGGAGGACTTCATCGGCGTGCGCCGGCACGTGGCGATGGTGTTCCAGGGCTCGGCGCTCTTCGACTCGCTGACGGTGGGGGAGAACATCGCCTACCCGCTGCGCGAGCACTTCCCGCGCATGCCCCCCGAGGAGATTCGCGAGCGGGTGGCCCGGAAGCTGGAGCTGGTGAACCTGCCGGGCATCGAGGACATGAAGCCGGCGGACCTGTCCGGCGGCATGAAGAAGCGCGTGGGCCTGGCGAGGGCCATCGCCACGGACCCCGAGGTCATCCTCTGGGACGAGCCCACCACGGGGTTGGACCCCGTCACCACCGAGAACATCAACCAGATGATTCGTTCCATGCAGAAGCAGCTCGGGTGCACGTCCATCGTGGTGACCCACGACATGATGAGTGCCTTCACGGTGTCCGACCGCATCGCGATGCTGGCCAACCGGCGCATCATGCAGGTGGGGACGCCGGAGGAGATGCAGGCATCCACGGTGCCGGAGGTGCGGGCCTTCCTGGACGCGCGGCGGCAGGCGCCGTGGGCGCAGGAGGCAGTGCGATGAGCTTGTTCAGCACCACATCGGCGGAGAAGCGCCGGGCGCTGCGGGTGGGCGCCTTCGTGGCGGTGGCCATGGGCATGGCGGGCCTCGTCGTCTTCCTCATCGGAAACGAGACCCACCTCTTCGAGAAGGAGGTGGTGTACCGCACCTACTTCGAGAACGTGGAGGGCCTGACCGAGGAGTCCCCGGTGTGGCTGGGGGGCCTGGAGGTGGGCCGGGTGGCCGGGGTGAGCTTCCCCTCGAGGCCCGGGGAGACGCGGCTGGAGGTGATGCTGCGGATGAGCTCGGAGCACGCGTCGCGGGTGCGGGGAGACTCGGTGGCGCGGCTGTCGAGCATGGGCGTGCTGGGAGACAAGGCGGTGGACATCACCGTCGGCTCGCCGGACCAGCCCGCGGTGGCGCCGGGCGGGGAGATTCCGAGCGCGAGCGGCGCGGACATCTCCTCGCTGATGCGCAGCGCGGCGCAGGTGATGGAGGACACGGTGGCCGTGAGCCGCACGGTGCGCAAGTCGGTGGAGGATCTCGCCACGCCGCAGGTGACCGAGGACCTGGCCGCCAGCATGCGCAGCCTGCGCAAGCTGCTCGAGGAGGTGGAGAGTGGGGACGGCGCCCTGCACGCGCTCATCTACGACAAGCGGACGGGCAACGAGGTGCGCCGGCTGATGGCCAATGCCTCGCGCACGGCGCTGCGGATGGAGAAGGCGCTCGGGCACGTGGAGGGCCTGCTCGACGAGGTGGAGAACGGCGATGGCTCGGCGCACGCGCTCATCTACGGCCAGGAAGGCGCCAAGGCGCTGGGCGAGCTGGGGGCAGCGGCGGGACAGCTCGCGGTGCTGATGGAGGACGCGAAGAAGAACCCGGACGGCGCGGTGCACCAGCTCGTCTACGGGAAGGCGGGCAACATGCTGGCGGACCTGGGCAGCGCGGCGGCGGACATCAAGCAGATTACCTCCATGGTGGCCAGGGGCGAGGGCTCGCTGGGCGGCATCCTGAAGGACCCCACGGTGTACGAGGACCTGCGGGAGGTGGTGGGCAACGTGCGGCGCAACCGGGTGCTGCGCACGCTGGTGCGCTTCGCCATCACCAACAACGACAACGTGCAGTACGTGGGCAAGCCCATCGAGCCGCCGAAGGACGAGGAGTCGCGGACGGGAATCGGCGGCGCGGGCGGGCATACGCCGGACGAACCGAAGACACCGCTCGTCCTGCCGCCGCCACCCCCCGTCCCTTGAGCAACGACATCCCCTCGCCCTCCGGGAGAGGGTCGGGGTGAGGGTATCCGGCTCGCGAGTTCCCATCCGTGCGGAGCGGGCCCGTTCATCTGTCGAGACGATTGACAGCCGGAGGTCCTCCAGCGAGGAAGGACGGCATGATCACCCTCCCCGAGAACGCGTCGATGAAGGACTACCAGCGGTACATCCATGAGCTCGAGACGATGCATGGATGGCTGAAGGTGGACCTGGTGCACAACTGCTTCCTCATGGGCGAGGAGATGGGAGAGCTGTTCAAGGCGGTGCGCCGCTACAACAAGCTCTTCGACGAGGGCCAGGGCACGCCCACGGAGCAGGCGAAGGCCAACCTCGCCGAGGAGCTGGTGGACGTCTTCAATTACCTGGTGGCCATCGCCAACCGGGTGGACGTGGACCTGGAGCAGGCGTTCCGCGAGAAGAACGCGAAGAACCAGCAGCGCACCTGGAGCTGAGGCTACGGGCGGCGGAGCACCAGGATCTGACGGCCGCGCCCCGGGACCGAGCAGTACAGCCGGAGCACGTCCGGAGCCTCCAGGGGCTCCGCCAGGGATTGGCACCAGCGCAGCAGCTCGCGCAGGGAGGCGTCGTCCTGGAGCCGCAAGCGCTCATCGGTGGCGACGCGGTGGCGGATGCGGGCCAGCGCCGCGGCGGAGACGCCGGCCAGGGTGCTCGTGCGGGTGATGAAGTACAGGCGGCGCAGGAACGGGCCCTGGCCGGGCTCGCGCCGGAAGTGCCGGAAGGAGCCGCGCGTGAAGAGGAAGCGCTCTCCGTCCTGTTCGTGCACGGCCTCGCGGTCGAAGTGCCCGGAGCGGAAGTAGCGGGTTCGATACTCCTTCGAGTCGTAGTGCGCGGTATCCCCCGTGAACCAGGCCAGGTTCTCCTGGCGGCGGCGGAAGCCGTGGGCCACGTCATTGAGGTTGCGCTTCACCTCGACCAGGGCGAGCACCTCCACCGGTTGCCCGGGGCGGAGCGGCTGACGGATGAGCAGTTGATCGAGCTCGGTCCGCGCCGCGCCGAGACCGACGCCCGTGAGCACCCGGAGCCGAGACGTGGCTCCGGCCCGCGCCCTCCCGAGCAGCTCGGGCACGATGGCCTGCCACGTCAGCGCGAGGACCTGGTGCTCGAAGTCTCCCCCCGTGTGCCCGGACCGGTGGCCCTGGTTCAGCAACAGCCCGGCCAGCTCGGCTTCCGCGCGCTCCAGCCCCAGGCGTGAGCGGAGCTGCCGCAATTCCTCACGGACGCGGAGCAATTCCTGACGCGGAGGGCTCGCCTGGGTCCGTTGCTCCTGTTCGCGTTGAAGTGCCCGCTGTCTGTCCTGGAAGCCCTCGAGCTTCCGCCGCAGTGCTGGTTGTGCTTCTGGTTCGGCCCGGGCGAGTGCCGCACTGAGTCCCGCGATGGCCTTCCCAGTCCTGGTGAGTTCCTCTCCTATCTGGAGCAGGCGCGCGAAGTGGGGAGAGGCCTCGTCCGCGGCGGAGGCGCGACGGCAGGTCCGCTCCAGCGCATGGAGTTCGGGATGGGCCCGCCGCAGGTCACGGATTCGAGCGCGCTGAACGAAGGCCGGGTCCGACTCCCAGAAGGGCAGCTGGCCGGTGAGCCAGCGGCGGAAGCCCTCCAGATCGAGGGTCCGGAGATCGACGGCCTGCCGCAGCAGGCGGTGCAGCTCGCGCGTGCCTCGGGCAACTGGGAGTGGGGCGGAAGAGACCATGAGAGCAGGGGTTCTGTCAGCGTAACTGCTCAGGGGGCGCCGCACTGTGAGAAGCGTGCAGCCTGTGATGGGTCTCCGGGAAGAATGTTTGCCTGCCAATGTTCTGGAGACGGGGTTCTCACGCTCGTTCGAGCAGCAGCCTGCCTGGGATGGCTGTCTTTCGTGCCTCTTGGAATGGATGGCTTTTCCTGTAGGGTGGATGCCAATGGTGCGCGCCCTCAGGCGCATCGCAAATTCACACATCAAAAGAGAAGACCACTGCTCATGATGAAGTTCTTCAGGAAGAGGACCTTGGCGGTCGGGCTGCGCATGTCGTCCATGACCACCCGCCTGGGAGTTCTGACGGGCGTGATGGCGGGACTCACGGTTTCTGCACAGGCGCAGGCGCAGGACACCCAGAACCGGCTGGCCATCACGAACGTGGAGGTGGATTACGCCCAGGGCCAGATGTTCATCTATGGCCGTAACTTCAATACCGCCACCGGTGTCCCGCCCATCGTCCATCTCATGGAGATCGGGGTGACCGTCAAGACCTACGGTCCCTCCACGGTGGTCGTCTACCTGCCTCCGATGCTCATGCGCTCCGGTTCCTATCGGCTGACGATGTCGACCGGTTCCAACGTGGAGCAGAACGACACTTTCGAGGTGACCATGGGCGCGGTGGGGCCGCAGGGCCCGGTGGGTCCGCAGGGTCCGATCGGCCCGCAGGGACCGATGGGCCAGCAGGGTCTCAAGGGCGATCCGGGGCCGATGGGCGCGGTGGGTCCGCAGGGTCCCCAGGGCGAGCCGGGCCCCCAGGGTCCTCAGGGCGTTCCAGGACCCAACAAGGTGCTGTCCTGCCGTTATGTGGCTGGACCTGCGGTGAACAGCTATGCCTACCCTGGTTCCCACGTGGGTTGTGTGTCTGGAGAATTCCTGACGGGTGGCTCGTGCTACTCGAACTCGTCCACGGTTGCGGCCGTTTCCCATATGGGCTGGGTGAGTGGAGTCTACTCCTACACCTGTACCTTGAGAGGACCGGCTTCGACGACCGCGAAGGCCACCGCCATCGCCATCTGCTGCGAACTTCAGTGAGCGACAGCCCCCTCCACCCAAGAGCCTGATTTTTCCCTTTCTTGCGAGAGGGGTGGATGAGGGAGGCGCTTCATTCCCCGGAATGCATGCCCGGGGAACTCGCACCAGCGGTCAGGCGGCCAGGCGCTGGCCGTCTGCCGTCACGTGCACGGCGATGGGCCTCAACTGGTCCGCCGTCGGGCTGTACGCCATGGCGCGGGCCGTCTGGTACAGGAGGTGGGCCGTGACCGCGACCGAGCCCACGAACGCGGCGAGCGCGAAGATCGCCTGGCCGTAGCGGATGTCGAGCAGCAGCGCGGCGATGGTCAGCGCGTAGCCCAGCGCGTACATCGCGAACGTCTTGAGGGAAGTGGTTGGGGTCGCCATGAGAAGTGCTCCATGCTGTGTGGGGGTTTTGCTACACAGATGGCGTCACTTCGCGCTTGTGACGGGAATGTTCCCTACCAGTGCACGAAAAATGAAACGAGCAGGGAGGCGAGCGCCATGATGCCAATCACGGTGAGCGCCGCGGGCGTGCCCTGGAAGATGGCGCCGAGGTTCTCCGACTCGCCGTGGTGGGGCCCGTGGGGCGTCCGCTCGACGATCGCCCGGTCGATGAGCAGCACCGAGAGACTGGCCGCGAGCCAGAGGCCCACGGCCAGCCAGGGCACCGCGCGCATCAGGTAGCCCAGCACGCACGCCCCGGCGGCGATCGCATACGCGATGGCGTACGCCACGAGTGTCCGTGGGGTGAAGTAGTGACTGGGACGGGTGGTTCCGCGGACCATGGCGCACTCCTCTCCCCCTCGTCGCCGCAAACGTGGGGAGTCACGGGTATGCGGGCAATCCCAGACGTGACGGAGGCACGGAGCCCGGGTCACGTCTGGTTGCCTCCTGGGTGAGCGGCGGGTCGTCCATGGACCGGACGCCCGCGAGCCACACTGGCGTTCACCTCCGGAGCTACCGGCCGCAGTGGCCCTCGGGACGGAAGGGCAGGGCCCACAGCTCGCGGCCATGCTCGCCGTCATCCGCGCTGAAGAAGACGTCCCACCCCGAGCGGATGAAGTCGCTCGGGTCGGAGCCCGTGGGCCCCGGTGCCAGCTCCGTGAGCGCGCGCGTGCCGCGGGACGTGCCGTCGCTCACCCACGCCTCCCGGCCCTTCTCCGCCGTCTCCGCGCTGAAGAAGAGCGTGTCCTGGATGGCCGTCAGCTCCGTGGGCGACGCGCCCGCTGCGCCCGGCTCGAGATCCTTGAAGAGCCGCGTGCCACCGGACGTCCCATCGCTCACCCACAGCTCGCGTCCCCGCCTCCCATCGTCCGCCGCGAAGAAGAGCCTGCGGTTCATCACCGTCAGCGAGCCCGGCCGCGAATCTCCCGCGCCCCGGTGGATGTCCTCGAGTACCCGCGTGCCCCGCGTCGTTCCATCGCTCACCCACAGCTCCTCGCCCTCGGGCTCCCCCTCCAGTCCGTCACTCCCCCGTCCGGCACTGAAATAGAGCTTCCCGTTCAGCGCCGTCAGGTCATGCGGGTAGGCCCCGTGGAAGAAGCGCAGCCTCCTCGTGCTCCCGAGGGTCCCCCGCGTCACCCACAGGCTCGCCTCGCCCTCGTCGTTGTCCACGAGGAAGAACAGCTGCCCGCTTCCCACCGGCGTCATGCGGAAGATGACGTTGTCCTCGAAGGCCTCGAAGACTGGCGTGGCGCCCGGCTCGCCCTCGCTGCGCCATAGCTTCACGTCCCGGCCCACGTTGGCCACGAAATAGAAGGCGTTCGGCGTGCGCGTCATGCGGCGCGGGCTGGATGAGCCCGGGCTGTCCGGGTCGAAGATGTCGCCGCCCGGGTACAGGTCCTCCACCATGAAGGTGCCCGCCTCCGTGCCATCGCTCACCCACAGCTCGCGTCCGTGCACCCCGTCATTCGCGGCGAAGTAGACCCGCCCGTCGAACTCCACCAGCCCGCTCGGGCCAATCTCCAACGGCGAGGCGTGGATGTCCTTCACCAGCGAGGTGCCCGTGGCCGTGCCATCGCTCACCCACAGCTCGCGGCCGTGCACCCCGTCGTCCGCGGTGAAGAAGACCCTGTCTCCCACCACGGTGAGCTCGTTGGGCTCGGCGCTGTCGAGCCCCGGGCGGACGTCCTTCACCAGGAAGGTGCCCGTTCCCCCCGTGCCGCTGCTCACCCACAGCTCGCGGCCGTGCACCCCGTCATCCGCGGTGAAGAACAGACCGTCCGCGCCTTTCACCAGGCTCTCCGGCAGCGAGCCCGGTGCTCCGGGCTGGATGTCCCTCAGCATGCGGGCCTTGGCCGTGCAGGGCTCCCAGGTGACGCTCGACTCCAGCGTGGCGAGCCCGTCGCCCGCCGGGGTCTCGTCCTCGAGGGGAACGGCGCAGCCCGTGGCGAGTGCCAGCAAGGCCGGAACGGCTCTCCAGTATCTCATCGTGTGCAGCTCCTGCAGTGGCGGCTGGCGCCGCGTGGGGCCGCAATGTGCTCACGAGAGTCCGGCTGCCCACCCGTGCACGGGTGCAACGGGCGGTCGTGCATCGACAGTCATGCAGTTGCGCGCGCCACTCGTTGCGATGGCGAGCACATCCAGGGGGGAACCACCGGGCGGGCGAGTGGGCGCCCTCCCGGTGGCCTGCCGTCTTCCGCCCGCTCAGCGCGTGAAGCGTTCCACGGAGCGCGGGCTGCTGCTGGTGCCACCCACGAACAGCACCTCGCCCGTGTGGAGCAGGGTGGCCGTCGGGGACGAGCGGCCCTGCTTCATGTTCGGCGTGGGCGTCCACGTGTTCGTCGCCGGGTCATACAGCGCAGCCTGGCCGATGGCGTCCGTCACCAGCACCTCGCCCGAGTAGAGCATCGTCGCGGAGAAGAGCGGCGTCAGGTCGTAGGGGAAGGGCGGGCCCAGGGACCACTGGTTGAGGTACGGATCGTAGAGCTCCACCGTGTTGCCGCCGTCGATGCCGCCGACGATGAGCACGTTGCCCGAGTAGAGCCGGAGGGCGGCGTGGCCGTGGCGGGCCCGGGCCAGGTTGCCGGCGCGCGACAGGCTGTTCGAGGCCGGGTCATAGAGCCAGGCCTCGGAGGTGGCGGTGCCGGAGTGCGCCCACAGGTAGCCACCGGTCACCAGCACCTGGCCCGAGTAGAGCACCGTCAGGGCGGTGCGGCTGCGCGGGAGGATGAGGCCCGAGGAGACACCGCTCCACGTGTTCGTCTCCGGGTCATACACCTCCGCTTCGGGCCCCTCCCAGTTGGCGGGCGTGTTGCCGCCCATCACCAGCACCTTGCCCGAGTCGAGCAGCGTGGAGGTGTGGTTGCCGCGGGGCGTGAGCATGGGGGCCGCGGAGCTCCACGTCTCGGTGGCCGGGTCGTACAGCTCCGCGTTCGAGGTCCAATCTCCCCAGGTTCCGGCATGGCCGCCCATCACCAGCACCTGGCCCGAGCCGGAGAGCTCCGCCGCGGTGTGGAGCGTGTGGGCGTTGAGCGGCGAGGCCGTGCGCCGCCACGCGTTGGTGTACGGGTTGTAGACCTCCGCCCCGCTGCCATCCACCACCAGCACGTTCCCCGGGCCGTTGAGCAGGGTGGCGGTGTGGCCTCCGGAGTGCGCGTTCAGTGATGAGGCATTGCTCGTCCAGGTTCCGACGGGCGTGGCCAGCGCCGCCTCGTGGGCCTTCAGCGTGGCGCCAGGCGCCTGCGTGGGTGGTGCCCCGGTCTCGGGCTGGCATCCCACGGCCATGGATGCGAGGCCCGCCAGCAACAACGACAAACGGGTTGTCTTCATGTGTACCCCTCCCTCTAGTTGTCCCGCGGCCAGGAATTGACCGGGTAATCAGTTTAACTGAATCGCAGCGCATTCCCGTTGCGCCCCCCCGCGTCATGCGCCCGGTGCACCTACGCAATACCCCTGATTCATGGGTGGGATTGGGTCCGCCGCTGTACTCCTTTGAATCCCTCGCATGTGGAGCCATTCGTGGCTCCGGGGCGGGGTAGAAGGTGCCGCATGGACCTGGAATTGAAGGGCAGGGCGGCACTCGTCACGGGCAGCAGCCGGGGCATCGGCCGGGCCATCGTCACGGCGCTGGCCCGCGAGGGCGCGCGGGTGTGTCTGAGCGCGCGCGGCGCGGAGGCACTGGAGAAGGCGGCGGCGGAGCTGCGGGCCTCCGGTGCCGAGGTGGCCACCGTGGTGGGGGACGTGGCCACACCCGAGGGCGCGGCGGCGGCGGTGGACGCGGCGGTGAGGGCCTTCGGGGCGTTGGACATCCTCGTCAACAACGTGGGCGGCAGCGGGGGCGCGGGCGCCTTCGACGTGGCCACGGCCGCGCAGTGGAAGGACGTGGTGGACCGCAACCTCATGGCCTCCGTGTGGTGCAGCCAGCACGCGGTGGAGGGGATGAAGGCCCGGGGCGGCGGCTGCATCGTGCACATCAACTCCATCTACGGCCGCGAGTACGGCACCAGCGCGCCCTACACGGCGGCCAAGGCGGGCCTGATGGCGCTCACCAAGGAGATGGCGTTGGACCTGGCGCGCCACCGCATCCGCGTCAACGGGGTGGCGCCGGGCTCCATCCTCTTTCCCGGGGGCAGCTGGGACCGGAGGCGGCAGGCGCAGCCGGAGAAGGTGGAGAAGATGGTGCGTGAGGAGTTGCCCTGGGGCCGCTTCGGCACGCCCGAGGAGGTGGCGGACGTGGTCGTCTTCCTGTGCTCCGAGCGGGCGCGCTGGGTGACGGGCGCCACGGTGCCGGTGGATGGTGGACAGGGCCGTGCCTTCTGACTCGGGCGGGAGGGCGCTCGCGTGTAGAGTGCGCGCGTGCTGAGGCTCTACAAGAAGGAAGGCGACACGCTCCGCTACTGGGAGGCCTGGGTGAACGGGGAGACGCTCACCGTGCACCAGGGCGTCGTGGGCGAGATGGGGGAGCAGCGCGACACCCCCGTCCCCGCGGACGAGGACCCGGACATGGTCATCGCCCAGGCGGCCGAGCCGCTCGTGGACCAGGGGTATGACGAGCCCGACCCGGAAGCCATGACGCCGCTCGTCGTCCAGTACGCGCTGCAGGGCAAGGGCTCGGGGCAGGACTTCCAGAAGCGCCACGCGGTGGAGGAGGTGCTCACGGACGCGCTGGGCTGGACGGGCAATGGCGAGGTGGAGGGCGGCGAGACGCAGCCCGGGCGCATGAATGTCTTCTGCCGGGTGATGGACCCGGACATCGCCGTGCGCACCTTCCTCGAGGTGCTCGACGACGAGGAATTGCTGGAGGGAGCGGTCATCGCCCGGGTGCCCGAGGACGGCGAGCCCCGGGTGCTCTGGCCCGAGGAGCACCCGGGCCCCTTCCGCGTCTGAATCGGAGCGACCCCCTCTCGCGCGAGCGGGCGGGCGGTGTGCACTGTGGAGGTGGCGTGGAGATGGAGTCCTTCCACGCGACGGAGTTGCCGAAGCTGCTCTCGGGGCCTCGGGTGGCCGCGGATACGGCGCCGTGAGGCGTTAGCGGCTGACTGATGGCTATGTCCCAGGGTTGTTTCTCCTGGGGGAAAGGCCAGCGCCATGCTGAAGGAGTACCGGAGTCCTGGTGCGGGGGAGGGCGGCGGTACGCAGTTCGCGCTTCGGGGACGCCCGTGGGGCAGGGCCTGGTGGGCGGCGCGCGTCATGGTGCTGGTGCTCCTCGGGCTGCAGACGGCGTGCGCAACGGGGTCCCCCATGGGCGGGCTGCCGGGGGGTGGTTCGCGCCATCGGAGGCGAGTGCATCGCACGAGTCCCAGGCCACAGGAGATCACTGTCCAGGCCCTGGAGGTGTCTGCACCGAGGACCGGGGATGCCTCCGAGGACTTGGAGGGCACTGGCCCGCGGACTGAGGCGCGTGAAGCCGGTGTCCCGGCGGTGGGCACGGACGAGAAGGCCGGGGCGCCAGCGCGGGCGTGGCATCGAGCGCGTGCTGCGAGCGTGGATGACGAGGAGGACCTGGAGGGGAAGGGCATTGGGTGGCCGGACGGAGTGGGCGACGGACGGCCGTTCGAGGTGCCCATGACGCTCGACTACTTCCAGGGGTTCCTCTCGCAGGCGGGCGTCCCGAGTACCGCGTTGCCCCGGGATGGGCGGACGCTATCGCCGCGGCAAGCGCTGGAGCTCGTGCCTCATCTGCTCTCCACGCCGGTGACACTGGGTAACTTCGGGCTTCGCCGCATGGCAGCGCACCTGCTCTTGGAGGTGGCTACGGGGAGCGAGGTGGTGACGAGGGACGAGCTCCACGCGCGCATGCGGCGCTTTTCGCGACTGCTGGTGCTTCGTCCAGACGGATACCTGGTGAGGACCACCTCTGGAGGAGCAGTCCAGAAGGCGGGGCAGGTCGTGCTCGCCGAGGACGGCACGCTCCGGGCCGGGCGCTTCGAGGTGGGTCCATTCTACGCCATCGAGGGCGAGCGCCTGTTTCCGGTGAACCAGCAGCTCGAGGTTCCAAAGGGGGCTCGGCCGGCGGGCTTGTATGCGCCCGACGACAACCCGGCGCTCGCGCTGGCCGAGGGCGCCGTGCTCGCGGTCGTGGATGTGGTGGAGGGCCTCTACCGGCTTGTCTTCTACACGGGCGAGACACTCGAGGGGCTGGCACGGCTTCCGGGTGCGGTGAGGCAGCTGTACGAGAACTCTCCGCAGCTCTGGGAAGAGTTCCGCCACAAGCCCTATGCGGAGAGGGTACGGACGATCTCGCGGCTGGCGACGGGGATGGTCCTGACGGTAGGCACCGCCGGGGCGGGGGCTGCGAAGGCCGCGTCCTGGGGCGGGAGGCTTGGAAGCATGGGTGTGCCGCTCTTGTCGCTCTCGGGCGATGGGCTTCTCGCGGTGCGCGTGGTCGCGGTTCCTGTCGGGGGCGCGGTTGCAGTTGCGGGAAACGCGCTGAGTGCCACCTACGTCCTGCACATGGCCAACATGGGCGCTCAGGGCGGGGGCGGCTGGCCTCCGTCCGGCGGTCCTGGGAAGTGGGAGCAGGCAAACGAGAGCATGTCGGAGGACTCTCGCTGCTACCAATGCCAGGTGACGGGGGCGCCGCCGGGATGGGTCTACCGTGTTTGGAGGAATGGAGAAAAGGCGGACTTCGACGGCTACAGCATCTCGGAGGGTGTTCTGCAGGACGGCAAGGCGTTCAGCTACGCCAAGCACTACGACGAGAACCTCGAGCCCAAGGAATATTTCCGGGGCGCGAAGAAGCTGCTGGAGACAGCAAAGCGCCAGAGCAGGGTCGCTGGTGGAGTCCCTATCCGGTGGTACGTGGCGGAGCCGGAGATGGTCGGTATTCTCGAGAAGATGCTCGAGAACGAGGGCCTTCACGGGATTGAGATTGTCTACCAGCGGGTTGCAGCGGGAGGAGTGCCATGACGGAGAGATACTACGCAGGCGTCTACTGGCCAGCCCGGCTCGAGTCCGCGGAGGAGTGCGCCCGGCGTTCGGTTGCCTTCTTTCGTCTCCTCGCGCAGTGCGACGAGATCTACGCTCGTTGGTTCGAGCAGGGAGACTCACCGGAGGAAGCGCTCCAGCGGGAGTTCACGCCAGACTTTGAGACCTTCCTTCGCTTCTTTCAGTGTGAGGAGAACCAGCTCGGAAAGGACGGATTCAGCCTTGGGGCCTGGACGGGGCACGCGGAGGCCGGGCGCGGGGGCATGGTGCACCTCACGTGTGGGGATGCATCTGGGGCGTACCCCAATTGCTGCTTGCTTCATCTCCCTCGGACGGACGTTGAGCCAGAGGGCTCACGTGTGCTGACAGCTCCTGTCCTGGTGAATGTGCTGAGGGCCATGGTGCTCGCGTGGGAGCCGCTCTTTGGCGTCGTCGCCACCCATGAGTTTCGCAGGGCGCTTCGGCCTGCGAGAGATCCGAGAGGCTTTGTGGGTTGGCTTACCTACGTTGCCCGAACTCGCGGTGAGATTCCGCCACTACCGCCGCCCGTCCGCGTTGAGCCCATCGAGGACAAGGGCAACCTGATCATCGGCGCGCCGGAGCGGCTCAGCGCCGCCAACCCGGAGCACGTTTCGCTCGGGCGCAGGGTTCAGGAGGTGTTGGAGGCGAAGGACCTGCTTCGGCCGGTCCTCTCCTAAGAGCCGTTGAAGCTCTGGCGGTGCTCGGCGGGGCTGGTGAGGTGCTCGGTGAGGTTGAAGGCCGTGTTGACGATTCCCACGTGCGAGAAGGCCTGGGGGAAGTTGCCCAGCAGGCGCTTCTCGTCCGGGTCATACTCCTCGGACAGCAGCCCCACGTCGTTGCGCAGGTCCAGCAGCCGGTGGAAGAGCGCCCGGGCCTCGTCCATGCGCCCCTGCAGCACGTAGTTGTCCGCCAGCCAGAAGGAACAGGCGAGGAACACGCCCTCGCCCGCGGGCAGTCCGTCTCCTGTCGTGCTGGTGTGGTAGCGCCGCACCAGCCCCCCGTGCATCAGCTCCCGCTCGATGGCGCTCACCGTCCCCACCATCCGCGGATCCCCTGGCGGAAGGAATCCCACGATGGGCATCAACAGCAGGCTCGCGTCCAGGCTCCCCGAGCCATACGCCTGTGTGAAGGCGCCGAGCCGTGAGTCCCAGGCGTGCTCGCACACCTCCGCGTGGAGGGTGTCGCGAATCCGCCGCCAGCGCTCCACCGGCCCTTCCAGTCCGTAGCCCTCCACCGCCCTCACCGCCCGGTCGAAGGCCACCCATGCCATGACCTTCGAGTGCGTGAAGTGCTGCTTCGGGCCCCGCACCTCCCAGATGCCCTCGTCCGGACGCTTCCACCCGGACTCCAGCCAATCCATCAGCACCTGCGTCAGCTTCCAGGCCCGCCGGTCCGTGGTGATGCCCACGCGGCGAGACTGGTGCAACGCATCCATCAGCTCGCCAAAGACATCCAACTGGAATTGATGGACGGCGGCGTTCCCCGTCCGCACTGGTTGCGAGTGCTCGTACCCCGGCAGCCATTCCAGTGACGACTCGGTGAGGCGGCGCTCGCCCGCGACGCCATACATGATTTGAAGCTTCGCCGGGTCTCCCGCCACCGAGCGCAGCAGCCAGTCCCGCCAGGCCGCGGCCTCCTCCCGGAAGCCGCTGAGCATCAACGCGTACAGCGTGAAGGTGGCGTCCCGCAGCCAGCAGAAGCGGTAGTCCCAGTTGCGCACGCCGCCGAGCCGCTCGGGCAGCGACGTGGTGGCCGCCGCCACGATTCCTCCCGTGGGCGCGTAGGTGAGCGCCTTGAGCACCCTCAACGAGGTGTGGACGGCCTCGCGCCAGGGGCCATTTCCGTAGACGCAGCGGCTCGACCACTCCCGCCACCAGGCCTCGGTGTCCTCCACCGCCGTTTCGACTTCCAACGCGGGCGGTGGAGGCTCGTGCGAGGGATGCCAGCGCAGGAGGAAGGGGACGCGTTGCCCCTCGGACACGGTGAACTCCGCCACCGTGGTGAGGCCCCGGCCGTGCAACGCCACGGGCGTGTGCAGGATGAGCGCGTCCGGCCCGGCCACCGCGTGCAGTGCCCCGTCCTCCTTCGTCACCCAGGGCACCACCGCCCCGTAGTCGAAGCGGATGATGAGCTCCATCCGCATGCGCACCTGGCCCTTCACTCCCTCCACCAGGCGCAGCACGTCGGGAACCCGGTCCCTCGGCGGCATGCAGTCCACCAGCCGCACCACTCCCTCGGGGGTGATGAGCTCCGTCTCCAGGATGAGCGTCTCCGGCCGGTAGCGCCGCCGCACTCGCGAAGGAGCGCCACCCGCGGGGGTCAGCAGCCAGCGGCCATGCTTCGGCTCGCCCAGCAGGGCCGAGAAGCAGGCACCCGAGTCGAAGCGGGGCAGGCACAGCCAGTCGATGGAGCCGTCCCGCCCCACCAGCGCCGCCGTGTGGGTGTCTCCGATGAGGGCGTAGTCCTCGATGGGCCGGGACATGTCACTCCCAAGGTGGGGACCCGGACGGCGGGGGACAAGCGGGCGAGCCCGGGCCGCTCGGCCGTCCCGTCTTCCCTCGGGGACACGGGGGCTCCGGCGGGCGCTCCCAGTTGGCGACGCTGCCGTGTCTCCCGCCCGGTGCACAGGTTGACGAGGGCACCCCAACGGCGCACGCGTGGGGTGGAGGGCCGGACGGGCAACCGGGCCTCGCCGGCCCGTGAGGGTGGACCGGCCACGCTCCCCGAGGAGGAATGAGGGGAATGGAGCTGGGAATGATCGGCCTCGGCCGGATGGGCGCCGCCATGGTGCGGCGGCTGCTCGCCGCGGGGCACCGCTGTGTCGTCACCGATGTACGCCGCGAAGCCGTCGAGCAACTCCAGGCCGAGGGGGCCGTGGGTGCCTTCTCCCTCGAGGAGCTGGTCCTCCAGCTCCAGGCGCCTCGCGCGGTCTGGTTGATGTTGCCGGCGGGCGTGGTGGAGGACACGCTCGAGCGGCTGGTGCCGTTACTCGAGGCCGGCGACACCGTCATCGACGGGGGCAACTCGTACTACCACGATGACCTGCGGCGCGCGGCGCGGCTGCGCGAGCGGGGCCTGCACTTCGTGGACGTGGGCGTGAGCGGCGGCGTGTGGGGCCGGGAGCGGGGCTACTGCCTGATGATTGGCGGCGAGCGGGAGCCGGTGGGCCGGCTCGAGCCCGTGTTCATCGCGCTGGCCCCGGGAGTCCAGGCCGCGCCGCGCACGTCCGGGCGCGAGGGCCCGCCGTCCCCGGCCGAGCAGGGCTGGCTGCACTGTGGGCCCAACGGAGCGGGCCACTTCGTGAAGATGGTGCACAACGGCATCGAGTACGGCCTCATGGCCGCCTATGCCGAGGGGCTCAACATCCTGCGCCACGCCGACGTGGGTCTGCACCGGCACGCCACCGATGCGGAGACGGCGCCGCTGCGCAACCCCGAGGACTATCAGTACGACTTCGAGCTGCCCGAGGTGGCCGAGCTGTGGCGGCGGGGCAGCGTCATCGGCTCCTGGCTGTTGGACCTCACCGCGCACGCCCTGCGCGGCAACCCCGAGCTGAGCGAGTTCTCCGGCCGCGTCTCCGATTCCGGCGAGGGGCGGTGGACGCAGGCGGCGGCCATCGACGAGGGCGTGCCCGCGCCGGTGCTCGGCAGTGCCTTGACCCAGCGCTTCCGCAGCCGCGGGGAGGGGGACTTCGCCGACAAGCTGCTGTCCGCCATGCGCTTCGAATTCGGCGGGCACCTGGAGAAGAAGGGAGGAGGGTGAGCCATGGCCACCGCACCTGTGTCGGACGCACTCGTCTTCTTCGGGGCCACGGGGGACCTCGCGTACAAGCAGATATTTCCCGCGCTTCAGGCCCTGGTGCTCCGGGAGCAGTGGACGTACCCCATCATCGGCGTGGCCAAGGCGGGCTGGGGGCTGGAGCAGCTGCGCGAGCGGGCGCGCGCCAGCCTCCGGGAGCACGGCATGTTCGACGAGGCGGACTTCCAGCGCCTGAGCCAGCTCCTGCGCTACGTGGACGGGGACTACCGCGACCCGGCGACGTTCACCCGGGTGCGCGAGGCGCTCGGGGAGGCGAAGCGCCCGCTGCACTACCTGGCCATTCCGCCGAGCCTCTTCGCCACGGTGGTGGAGGGGCTGGCCCAGGCGAGCTGCCTGAAGCAGGCGCGGGTGGTGGTGGAGAAGCCCTTCGGGAGGGACCTGGCCTCCGCGCGCGCGCTCAACGAGACGCTGCACCGCTTCCTGCCCGAGTCCGCCGTCTTCCGCATCGACCACTTCCTGGGAAAGGAGCCGGTGCAGAACCTGCTCTTCTTCCGCTTCGCCAACGTCTTCCTCGAGCCCATCTGGAACCGGCAGCACGTGCGCGGCGTGCAGGTGACGCTGGCCGAGCACTTCGGCGTGCAGGGGCGGGGCGCCTTCTATGAAGAGGTGGGCGCCATCCGCGACGTGTTCCAGAACCACCTGTTGCAGGTGATTGGCCTGCTGACGATGGATGCGCCCTTCTGCTCGGACCCGGAGAACCTGCGCGACGAGAAGGCCCGCGTCTTCAAGGCCATGCGCTCGTTGGACCCGGCCAGCGTGGTGCGGGGCCAGTTCCGCGGCTACCGGAGCGAGCGCGGTGTGTCTCCCTCCTCCCAGGTGGAGACGTTCGCCGCGGTGCGGCTGTTCATCGACTCCTGGCGCTGGGCGGATGTGCCCTTCTACATCCGCTCGGGCAAGTGCCTGCCCACCACCGCCACCGAGGTCTTCGTCGAGCTGAACCACCCGCCCCGTCCCATCTTCGAGGAGCCCTCCCTGGCCTCGCCCAACTCGGTGCGCTTCCGGCTCGGCCCCGACGTGCTCATCTCCCTCGGCGCGCGCGCCAGGCGGCCCGGGGGCGCCATGCGCGGCGAGGACGTGGACCTGGTGGCCATCCAACAGTCCGGCGGGAGGATGAAGCCCTACGAGCGGCTGCTCGGTGACGCCATGCGCGGTGACGTCTCGCTCTTCGCGCGCCAGGAGGCGGTGGAGGAGGCCTGGCGGGTGGTGGACCCCATCCTGGGAGGGGCCACGCCGCTCCACGAGTACGAGCCCGGCACCTGGGGTCCGTCCGAGGCGGACGCGCTCATCGCGCCCCATGGCCGCTGGCGCCCCGTGCTGGGCTCGGGTGAAGCGGAGGTCTCCGAGAGCGCCCACCCCGAGGAATCAGGCGGCGAGCTGTCCGCCATTCATTAGCACCCGGTGCTCGTCCCATGCCGAAGGTCCTCTCCACCGTCCGCCATCCGGCCCTCTCGCTCTGGCAGTCCTGTCTCCACCGGGAGATCTCCCGGAAGGAGCCACCCCGGGACGTGGAGGGCCTGGGCTCCTCGGTGGAGCACCCGGTCATGGAGGATGCCTGCGCCGCCGCGCGGGAGCACGCCGGCTCGCATGACGTGGAGCCCTCGCTCACCCTGGGGCGCAAGGCCAGCGCCTGCGCCCGGCTCTGTGCCCGTCTGGCCCTCGCCCGCTTCCGTGGAGACCATGAGGAGGTGCAGCGGCTGATGAGCGAGCTGCGCTTCACCTCGTGCGACCCGCTCTGGGTGGAGTCGCTGGTGGCGTACGAGCGCGCGCTCCTCCTGCACCGCACGCCCTTCTACCGGCGCCATGCGTCCCTGGAGGACTTCGTCCTGCCGGAGCTGCCGGACGAGGCCACCGTGGCCCTGCTCGCCGACTGGGGCACGGGCATGCCGGATGCGCGGGCGCTGCTGGAGCAGATCTCCACCTGCTTCCGGCCGGACGCCATCCTCCACCTCGGAGACATCTACTACTCGGGGACGCCTCACGAGGTGCGCGCCCACTTCATCGAGGTCTTCGCGGATGTCTTCGGCGCGCGGTGGCCCCGGGTGCTCGCCCTCTCCGGCAACCATGACCGCTACTCCGGCGGCGAGGGCTACCGGGTGCTGTTGGACGGGCTCGGCCAGCCGGCCAGCTACTTCTGCCTGCGCACCCGGTACTGGCAGTTGCTCGGCATGGACACCGGCCTGCACGACTTCAACCCGCGCGCGCTGGCGGACACGCTCACCCGGCTGGAGGACTCCGAGGTGGAGTGGCTGGTGGACAAGGTCCACCCTGCTGGAGGGCGGGGCACCGTGCTGCTCTCCCACCATCCGTTCTTCTCGCTGGCCAGCGTGGGCCATGACGCGCGGGGCCGGAAGCTGGCGCTCAACCCGAACCTGGCGCGGGCGTTCGCCTCCATTCTCGGCGACGTCTCCTTCTGGTTCTGGGGGCACGAGCACAACGTCCACATCTACGAGCCCTACGCGGGGCTGGTGCGGGGCCGGTGCATCGGCGCGGGCGCGGTACCGGTGCTGCTGCACGAGCAGCGCAACAGCCCTCTTCCGGGGCTGGTACCCGCGCCGGGTGAGTCCGGTCCTCCCCGCCGGGTGCCCGGCACGCGTCTGGGCAACGACGGCCTGCTGGACCACCACGCCTACGCCATCCTCTCCCTGCGGGGCCCCCAGCTCACCGTGCGCTATTTCCAGATGGCCAACCGCTTGCTGGTCCCCGGGCACGTGCCGCCGCCGGGGCCTCCGCTCCACGAGGAGACCGTCACCCTCTCCGCCCCGGCTTGCCGGGACTCCGGTGCACTCCCAGGTTCGTGGTGATGCAACGGTTGCCCGCGGGAGCGGAGGAGCGCGCGAGCAGGCACCCTTGCGGACGTCTGTCCATGGGCGGCACCCCGGGCCACTTCGACGAAGACGCGGAGCGCACCTGACATTACGCTCTCCTCATGCTCGGTGACGCCTTCCTGCTGCTGCACACGGACCTGCCTCGCGAGGGACCTGGGAGTGATGAATGCACCCGCGAGGCGCTCCGCCGCTTGCGTCCGCTCCTTCCTCCGGCTCCCCGGGTGCTCGACCTGGGGTGTGGCCCTGGCCGGCAGACGCTCGTGCTGGCGAGGGAGCTGGAGACACCCATCACCGCCGTGGACTCGCACGAGCCCTTCCTCAAGCGCTTGGAGACCGAGGCGGCGGCCCGGGGACTCGGCCACCTGGTGCGCACGCGGCGCGCGGACTTCGCGGCGCTCGGGGATGCTCCGGGCAGCGTGGACCTCATCTGGTCCGAGGGCGCCATCTACGTGCTGGGCTGGGGCGCCGGGCTGCGGCGGTGGCACCCGGTGCTGCGCGAAGGGGGTTTGCTGGCCGCCAGCGAGGCGACGTGGCTCACCGACTCGCCCCCCGCGGAGGCCGCGGACTTCTGGCGCGAGGCCTACCCGCGCATGGGCACCATCGCCTCCAACAGCGCCACGGCGCGCGAGGCCGGCTTCGAGGTGCTGGACACCTTCGTGCTGCCGGCTCCGGCGTGGTGGGACGAGTACTACCGTCCCCTGGAAGCCCGCATGGCCTCCCTGCGCGAGCGCGCCCGGGGGGACGCGGACCTCGCCACGGCCATCGCCGAGACGGAGCGGGAGATCGACCTCTACACCCGCTACGGCACCTCCTACGGCTACGTCTTCTACCTGCTGCGGGCCCAGGCCCGGGGCGGGCGCTGAGGCACTCCGGGCCCCGGGCCATGGGCGCTTCCGCGCTCAGCGGCAGGGGCCGCAGTCCAGCGCGCAGTCGTCGTAGCGGTTGCTGCTGCCACAGGACTCGGTGAACTGGCAGAGGCCGTCCCCGCACACGACGACCTCCTGGGGGCGCAGCCGGGTGGTGATGGGGCGGTAGCTCCTGCCGTTGCGGGTGCAGCGCGTGTAGTACGTCCCGGTGGAGTCCAACGTGCAGCTCGCCTGGCAGCTGCCGATGTGGACGAGCGGTGGGCACGCGTCGCTCCCCTCGAGCGCGCACGCCCTCAGGCTGCTCTGCGACGGGGGCAGCGGGGCCTGGTCATTGCCGACGAAGAGGCCCTCGTCGGTGAACATGTTGCCGAAGAAGCACGCCTCCCGGAGCGAGTAGTCCGCGAGCTCCGTGGCCGTGGAGGGGATGAGCTGTCCCTGCGCGTTGGCGCCCAGCACGGAGACGCCCACCGAGCGCCCGAACTTGTTGACGAGCGCCGCGACGCACGCGGTGACGACCTGCTGCTCCTCCACGGAGACCGGCGCGCCGCCCGACCAGCCCGGCGCCAGCCCCAGGCTCCCGGGCCAGACATAGGTGAACCCGCCGTCCGAGAAGGTGCGGTACTGCCCGGCCGGCACGGCGCAGCGGACCAGGTACTTCATGAAGAGGCTCGTCGTCAGCGGGCTCTGCTGGAACCACGAGGTGAAGGCGCCGCTGGCCAGTCCGTTGAAGGCGAGTCCATTGAAGGCCAGCCCGTTGAAGGCGAGTCCGTTGAAGGCCAGGCCATTCATGGTCAGCCCGTTGTCGTCCTCGAGGCCCTGGAGGGAGGTGCCCACCTCCGGAGGTGGCGCGGGTGCCTCCTCTTGCACCGGGCCGCAGCCCACGGCGAGTGTCAGCAGCAGCGCTCCACACGTGCTCTTCATGGTGTACCCCCCGGAGCCCACGCATGAAGGCTTCGCCCGGGATGGCGCCGGTGCGAAGCGGGCTCCACGAGAGAAAGTGCCGTTGTTTCTGTAACCCAGATACAGGCTGGAGGGCCGGGTGCTCCAGAGCGTTGCCGGTGAACGTTCCGCGCGTGGAATGGAAGACACCCCGGAGCGGAAGCGTCGGGTGTTGGACGCTCGGGGTTGCCCCCGGACGTGCGCGGCCCCTAGCGATGAGGGCCCCCCTCTGGCGGGCGCGCCGGGTGTGGCCAGAGGGAGGCGCGAGTGGGAGTCCGCTCGCGACGGAGGCTCCGCCCGCTCCGTGTGATGGTGCACGAATGGGGCACGGGGGTAGCGCGAATTTCCGGCCTCACGGTCATCATGATCGCAGGCGAGGGAGAGCGGGTGATGGGGAGCGTCCTGCGCATGTTTTCATCACTCAGCACCACGGAGGGCCCGGGAGTCGGGGGGGCTTCGCGGCGGCGTTCCTCGACCGTCGCGGCACCCATCGGCACGGTGGCGCTCGTCTTCACGGACGTGCAGGGCTCCACGCGGCTGTGGGAGCGGTGCAGCGGGGGCATGCGGACGGCGCTGGACGTGCACGACCGGGTGCTGCGCGCGCTGCTGGCCGAGCACGGCGGCTATGAGGTGAAGACGCAGGGGGACTCCTTCATGGTGGCCTTCGCCTCGGCGGTGGAGGCGGTGCGCTGGTGTCTGGAGGCGCAGCAGGCGTTGGTGCGTGCGCCCTGGCCGGAGGAGCTGCTGGCCGAGCCGGACGCTGCCGAGGAGAAGGGGCCGGGCGGATGGGTGTACCGGGGCCTGCGGGTGCGCATGGGCGTGCACCTGGGGGAGCCGGAGTGCCGTCTGGACGAGCAGACGGGCGAGGTGGACTACATCGGGCGGATGGTGAACGTGGCGGCGCGCGTGGCGTCGGCCGGCCAGGGCGGGCAGGTGCTGGTGAGTGGGGCGGCCTGGGCCCAGGTGCAGGGCGCGCTGGAGGCGCTGGGCCAGCCCCGGGTGCACGCGCTGGGCGAGTACCACCTCGAGGGCATTGGCGAGGCCGTCACGCTGGTGCAGGTGCAGCCCGCGGTGCTGGCGGAGCGGCGCTTCGAGGCGCTCCGGGTTCAGCCGGTGCCGCGGGGCCAGGTGCCGGCCGAGACGGGGGAGTTGATTGGCCGGCGCGAGGAGCTGGCGGCGCTGCGGCGGTGCTTCGACACGCAGGCGCGGCTCGTCACGCTGCTGGGCCCCGGGGGCATGGGGAAGAGCCGGCTGGCCACGCGCTTCGGCAACCAGGAGCTGGAGGCGCGCACGTGGGAGGGCGGGGTGTGGATGTGCGAGCTCACGGACGCGGCGACGGTGGGCGACATCTGCCACGCCATGGGCCAGGCGCTGGGCGTCGCGCTCACCCGCAGCGGCGAGGACAGCGAGCCGGCGGAGCGGCTGGGGCGGGCCCTGGCCGGACGCGGGGACGTGCTCGTCATCCTCGACAACGTGGAGCACGTCCTCCAGCACCTGCCGGCCACGCTGGGCCGCTGGCGCGCGCTGGCGCCCCGGGCCCGCTTCCTCGTCACCTCGCGCGAGTCGCTGCTGCTGCCCGAGGAGCGCGTCATCGACCTGGAGCCCTTGCAGGTGCCCGAGGAGGGCGAGACGCGCCCGGAGCTCCTGGGCCGGTGTGACGCCCTGCGCCTGTTCGTCCAGCGGGCCCTCGCGGTGCGCGGCGGCTTCGAGCTGACGGAGGCGGAGGCCCCGCTGGTGGCGGACATCGTCCGCAAGCTGGATGGCATTCCCCTGGCCATCGAGCTCGCGGCGGCGCGCACCAACCTGCTGGGCGTGTCGCAGATTCAGGAGCGGCTGTCCCGCCGCTTCGAGCTGCTGCGGGGCGCGCGGCGCGACGGCTCGGCGCGGCAGAGCACGCTGTGGGGCGCCATCGACTGGTCCTGGAACCTGCTGGAGCCGGCGGAGCGCGCGGCGCTGGCGCAGTGCTCGGTGTTCCGCGGCGGCTTCACCCTGGAGGCGGCCGAGGCGGTGCTCGTGTTCCCTCCGGGCGGGCCGGACGTGATGGAGATCATCCACTCGCTGCGCTCCAAGTCCCTGCTGCGCGCCTACGCGCCGGACGGGCTGCCCGGGGAGCTGCGGCTGGGGCTGTACGAGAGCATCCGCCAGTACGCGTCCTCGCGGCTGGCGGAGCGGGGCGAGGGGCCGACGCTGGCGGCGCGCCACGCGAGCTGCTACCTGGCGATGGCCCGCCGGCTGAGCGCGCGGATGCGCGGAGAGGGTGGAGAGCTGGCCTTCCGCCGGCTGTCGCTGGAGCGCGAGAACCTGCTGGCGGCTTGTGACAACGCGCTGGCGGTGGTGCCCGCAACGGAGGGCTCCCTGGAGCGGGCGCTGGGCGCGCTGCTGGCGCTGGAGCCGGACGTGACGGCCCGGGGCCCGGTGGGGATTACGTTGTCGCGGTTGGACAAGGCGCTGGAGCTGGCGTCCATCATGGACGTGGAGCCGCAGCTGCGGGCCGAGGCGCTCGCGGTGCGGGGCCGGACGCACCATGGCGCGGGCCAGCTCGCCGCGGCGTGGAGGGACCTGGAGGCGGCGCGTTCCGCCTTCGCCGCGCTGGACGCGGTGGACCGGACCAAGCGCGTGCTGGTGGACCTGAGCATCGTGGCCCGAGACGAGGGCGACATGGGCACGGCGTGGGAGCTGGTGCAGGAGGCGCAGGAGCTGTCCTCGCTGGGAGACCGGTGGCTGGACGCGTACGCGGTGGGCAACCTGGGGATTCTGGAGCTGGGGCGGCACGGAGCCGGGGCGGCGCTGCCGCACCTGCGCACCGCGCTGGAGCTGTTCCGCGCCGTGGGCGACGTGGCCTTCGAGGTGGGCTTCCTCACCAATTACGCCATGGCGATTGGCGAGGGCGGAGGCACGGCGGAGGCGGTGGCGCTGCTGGAGGAGGCCATGGAGAAGGCCTCGCGCGTGGGAGACCGGGCGGGACACGCGCTGGCGCGGGTGAACCTGGGCTGCTTCCTGCTCGACGCGGGCCGGGCGGCCGAGGCCCGGGAGCACCTGGAGGGCGCCGTGCGCATGGGCCGGCAGCTCGGCATGCGCATCCTGGAGGGCGTCGCGCTGGGCGAGCTGGGCCGGGCCCTGGTGGCGCTCGGCGCGCTGGAGGCCGCGCGCGTCCGTCTGTCCGACTCCATCGCCACCCTGGACCGGGTGTCGCGCTGGCACGCGCTGCGCTTCACCGCGCACCTGGCCTCGGTGCAGGCGGCGCTCGGGGAGCTCGGGGCCGCCCGGGATGGGTTCGCCTCGCTGGAGGTGACGCCCGAGCTGCGCGACGACGCCGTGCTGCGGGAGCTCTCCTCGCTGCTGCGCGCCTCGCTGGACCTGGCCGAGGCCGCGCGGGCCGCACCGGGCGGCGAGGCGGGGATGAAGTGCCTCGCGGAGGCGCGGCGGCGCGTGGAGCGGGCACGCGGTGCTCCGGCGGAGGCGGCCTCGTCGGACCTGCGCGAGGCCTTGCGGGTGCTCGGCCGGAGCGTGCTGGAAGCCCAGGGGGACACCGCCCAGGCCTGAGCGGTGTCCCGGGCGGGCGTCAGCGCCGCGCCGACGTGTCCACGCCCTTGCCGAGGCCGCGGATGAACTCCCGCAGGCTCGGCTGGTTGCGGCGCTCCGCCTCGATGCACAGCTGCATGGACTCGAGCGCGCGGGCGAGCGAGCGGGTCCCGCCTTCGATCTTCTCCACGCGGGGACGCAGCAAGGCCTCGGCCTCGGCGCGCCCCTGCTCGTCGCAGAGGTCTCCTGTCATCTCGATGAGCCAGTTCATCTCATCCGAGCGCAACCGGCTGGAGAGCGCGTCGAAGTGGCTCCGGTAGAAGTCCCAGGCCTGGGCGCGCGACTCGGGGATGGAGAAGGCGGTGTAGAGGATGGACAGCGTCTCGCGCACGTCGAACGTGCCGCCGGCCACCAGGGAGAGCGCCTCCTTCACGAGCGCCGGGTCGCGGAAGACGCCGAGCGTGCCGAGCAACCGGGCGCGCTCGTTGCGGTCCTTCGCCGCGCGGGCCTGGGCGAGCATCGTGTCGAAGAGGGCCTTGTCGCCCTCGCGCGCCGCCACCCGGAGGGCGGTCCAGGCCATCTCCGGGTGCACGGCCTTGCGGTCCGCCAGCCACGCGCGGCCGAGCTTGATGCCCTCCCGGGTGAGGGCGGGGTCCCGTCCCACGATGACGGCGCGCCCGAGCAGCATGGGGCGCAGCTGCTTCACGTCATCGCCCTCGCCCGGCTTGGGGGTCCAGCCCACGGCGCGGGCGCGGGCGCCATAGAGGCCGCGCAGCCAGGCCTCGTAGCGCGAGCGCTCGGCCTCGGGGAGCCGCTCGGCCTTGATGTCGGAGAGAAGCTGGACACCGCGCTGGAGGATGAGGCGCTGGGGAGCCGCGGCGGTGGCGGGGACGAGCTTCAGGGCCTCGCCGAGCGGCACGTCCCCGCGGTCCACGGCGGCCTTCACGTCGGCGAGGAAGGCGAGGCGCTCCTGGGTGCTCAGGGTTCCCGGAGGAACGGAGAGCAGCTGGGCGAGCTGCTCGCGCGAGTAGCTCACGCGGTAGTAGCCGGTGCCCCCGGCGTTGAGGAGGAGCCACGAGGGGCAGCCCTGTCCGGGCAGCTCCACCTCGGCGGTGGGGGTGGAGAGGAGCGTGCAGGTGCGCGTGGCGTCCTTGCCCTTGCCGGCGCGCAGACACACGGGGATGTCCCACGTCCGCGCGGTGGAGCCGGTGGAGCCCGCGGGGAGGTAGCGCTCCTGGGAGAGCATCAGCTTTGGCGCCGTGCCCGGCTTGCACTGGAGGCTGGCGGAGACGCGGGGGACGCCGGGCTGGTCCACGTAGCCGCGGAAGACGCGGGCGGCGTCGGGCCCGAGCGACTCGGAGAGCGTGGCGAGGAAACCGTCCGAGTCCGTCACGGCCCAGGCGTGCTGGCGCACGTGGGTGCGCAGCGCGTCGCGCAGCCGCTCCGCGCCGAGCCAGCCCTGGAGCATGGAGAGCAGGGAGGAGCCCTTGGCGTAGGTGGTGCCGTTGTCGAAGGAGCCGATGATGTCGTCGTTGGTGGTGATGGGCTTGCGGACGGCGGGCGAGGTGATGAGCGAGTCCGTCTCGAGCGCGAAGGCGGCCGAGTTGGCCTGGCCCTCCAGCGCGTACTGCCAGGCGGGGTCGAACTGGCCGGTGATTTCATGGTCGAGCCAGGTGGTGAGGGACTCGTTGAGCCAGACATCGTCCCACCAGCGGCAGGTGACGACGTCGCCGAACCAGTAGTGGGCCAGCTCGTGGATGGCGATGTTCACATAGGACTTGCGGCGCTGGAGCGTCTCCTCGCCGGGGTGGATGAGGGTGAGGGGCTGGCCGAGCGCGACGATGCCAGGGTGCTCCATGGTGCCCCAGAAGTGGGGCACCACCGCCACATCGAGCTTCTCGTACGGGTACGTCTGGTCGAAGAAGTCCTCGAGCAGGGTGATGATGCGCGGGGTGACGCTGGCGGCATAGGCCGTCTCGGCGCCGCGGCCCTTGGGGACGATGAAGCGCAGCGGGACATGGGCACGGCCGATGGGGCCGGCGTCCACCAGGTCGAAGGGGCCCACCACGAAGGCGACGAGGTAGCTGGGCATGGGGCGGCTCTCGGCGAAGGTGACGCGCTTGAGGCCCCCGGGCAGCGGCTCCTCGGAGACGATGGCGTGGTTGGCGAGCGCCACGTGCTCCTGCTTCACGGTGAAGCGCAGCGTCCAGGGCACCTTGAAGCCCGGCTCGTCGAAGCACGGGAAGGCGCGCCGCGCGTCGATGGGCTCGAAGAAGGTGTAGAGGTAGGGCTCGCCGCCCTCTTCCACGGCGTAGAGGCCCTGGCTGCGCTCGCGGTCCGCGCGGCCGGTGAAGGTGAGGACGAGCTGGGCCGGGCCCGTGCCGAGCGTCTCGGGGAGCAGCACGCCGAGCCGGCCCTCGGTGGCGGTGATGGCGCGAGCCTCCAGCGTGCGGCCGCTGACGAGGACACGGGCCCGCGTCACCTGGAGGTCCTGCGCGTGCAGCCACACCTGCCGCACGGGCTCACGGACGTCCAGGTCGACGGTGACGGTGCCGGAGTAGGTGGGCTCGGCGGGGAGGAGCGTCAGCTCCAGCGCGTAGCGCACCGGCCGCACGGAGTCGGGCAGGCGCAACTGCGGAGGCTGGGGCTCGGGCCATTCCGGAGCGGCGGCCACGGGCGTGGAAGCCGTGGGAGCCGCCGGTGGGGCCTCGGGCGCATGGGCACAGTGTACGGAGAGGAGAGCGACGAGAGCGAAGGGTAACCAGCGCATGGCGCGCGAGGTTACCCGCTCGGCTCGATCCGGAGAAACCCACCGCTGGAAGCGGAGGGAAGGGGTCTGCGTCCGAGTGAGGAAGCCATTTTTAATCTCGTGCTCTACCAGACTGAGCTATTTCCCCCATGAAGGGAGGGGGGAAAGCCGGATTCGAACCGGCGACACCGAGAGCCAGGGCTTGTAGGGCCTCTTCGGCCGGACGCAAATGCTGTCAGAGAGGAATTGAAACGCCCGAGTGGAAAAGCCGTTTGACTGCTCGATTAATAGTCGAGTGCCTTTACCATTTGGCTATTCCCGCGCATGGTGCGGGAAGTTGGATTCGAACCAACAGAGGTGCGTGTAAGACCTCTCCTGCCGGGCGCTTCAAAGCTTTCGCGGGGGCTCGGGCGATTCCGCCGTCGTCGCTCCCGCCTACACTTGAAGAGACGCGGGCTCCCGCCGGTTCCTGACACGCTATTTTCCGGGGGATTTCTGGCGGAACGCGGCGCAGGGGTCCTCCCGCTCGGAGGCCGGGGTGAACCAGACATGGTCATACGGCAGCCCGCCAGGGCTGTCCGAGGGGGCGTAATCGCGTGGCTCCTGGGCCTCGGGGGAGACCTCGAGGAAGGCGAGGCTGCGCACCGGAGCGCCCGGGGCGAGCCGGGCGAGCTGCGCGGGGACTCCGCGGTCGGTGCGCGCATGGCCGGCGCCGGTGATGAGAATGGCTCCCGCATCCGAGGCGGTGGTGCTCAGACGATCGGCCATCTGCGCATCCCGGGCGCGCTGGGCGAGCACCATGGGCTCGAGCATGGCCTCGGGCAGGTGGCCGCAGTGGGACTCGTGCATCTCCGCGCGCATGGCCTGGGCGACGTCCTCCGGCAGCGGCGTCTCGAGCCCGAGCCGCGAGCGTGTCTCCGGAGGCAGGGCGTCGGGTCCGCGCATGACGAGCTCCTTCACCTGGGCGCGAGGGAGGTTGGCGCCGACGATGCGCAGGCCGCGCGCGGTGCCGACGGCGAAGATGGGACGGTAGAGGGACCAGTCGGGCCAGCCGCTCTTCTCCCACGCGACGGCCCGGGCGATGACATCCGGGTTCCCGGGCTCGCGGGCGAGCGCTTCGTCCACGGCGGGCTGCTGCTCCACGTCGAGCATCTCGAAGGCGAGCGTGGGCTTGCGGCCGGAGGCGGTGAGCGCGTCCACGAGCCGGGCCTGGAGGAGGTGGTGGTCGGGGTTGTCGTGCCGCTCGCCGAGGAGCACGAAGCGGGCCCGGGCGAGCTCCGCCAGCAGCGTGGGCTCGTCCACGAAGCGGCCCTGCCGGACGTCCCAGATTCTTCCCACCAGCGGATGGTCCCGGTGCAGCGGGCTCCGCCACGTCTGTGTCTGGGATTCGGGGGGAGGGGCGCGAGTCGTGGAGGAGGACGAGGCACAGCCGCAGGCCAGCAGGAAGACGAGACAGAGTCGGAGGGACATGGAGGAGGCAGTGCGCCATGCGCTCCCGGGGAGGGCCATGGCCTTGATGCACGGGACGCTCAACGGCGAACACCTGGAGCCGCTACCATCGCGGGATGGACGCCCTGGACGCGGTGAAGATGACGGTGGTGGAGGAGCCTTCCGAGGAGGAGCTCCGGACGCTGATTCGCAGCCTGGTGCGGTACAACGAGACGCGGGCGGCGCCGGAGAAGGCGCGGGACCTGGCCGTCTTCATCCGGTCGGAGGACGGGAGCCTGCTCGGAGGAGCCATGGGCTATACCCACTGGGAGTGGCTCTTCGTGAGCCACCTGTGGGTGGACGAGCGCCTGCGCGGACAGGGCTGGGGTGGACGGCTGATGGCGAGCATCGAGGATGCCGCGGTGCGGCGGGGTTGCCACTCGGCGCACCTGGACACGTTCAGCTTCCAGGCCCTGGGCTTCTACGAGAAGCAGGGCTACACGCGCTTCGGAACGCTGCCGGACTATCCACGAGGCGAGAGTCGCTACTTCCTGAACAAGCGCCTGACGAAGTAGAAGGCTGCAGCCCCCCAACCACGAAGAGGAGTACCCGTGAGCGAGCGAGACCTGCTGATGATTCCTGGCCCGGTGGAGTTCGACCCGGAGGTGCTGCGGGCGCTGGGCATGAAGACGGCCAGCCACGTGGCGCCGGAGTTCATCTCCGTCTTCGGGCGAGCGCTGAAGAAGCTGCGCGAGGTGTGCCTGGCGCCGTCGGCGCAGCCCTTCGTGGTGGCGGGCAGCGGGACGCTGGCGATGGAGATGGCGGTGGCGAACCTGGTGGAGCCGGGCGAGCGGGCGCTGGTGGTGAACACGGGGTATTTCAGCGACCGGATGGCGCTGCTGCTGGAGCGCTACGGGGCGGAGGTGGTGCAGGAGAAGTGCGCGCCGGGCGAGGTGCCCGAGGTGGCGGCGGTGGAGCGGGTGCTGGCGAGCGGGCGCTTCAAGGTGATGACGGTGACGCACGTGGACACGAGCACGGGGGTGCTGGCGCCGGTGGAGGCGCTGGTGAAGGCGGCGGGCCGGCACGGGGTGTTGGCGGTGGTGGACGGGGTGTGCGCCACGGCGGGCGAGACGTTCCACCAGGAGGCGTGGGGCGCGGACGTGTACCTGACGGCGAGCCAGAAGGCGATTGGCGTGCCGCCGGGGCTGGCGCTGCTCACGGTGAGCCAGAAGGCGATGAATGCGTGGCGCTCGAGGAAGACGCCGGTGCGCTCGCTGTACGCGGACTTCGGCGAGTGGCTGCCCATCATGGAGGCATACGAGGCGGGGCGGGCGTCCTACTTCGCGACGCCGCCGGTGAACCTGGTGTACGCGCTGGAGGTGAGCCTGGGGCAGATCCTCCGCGAGGGGATGGAGGCGCGCTTCGCCCGGCACCAGCGCATGGCGCGGGCCTTCCGCGCGGGCTGGAAGGCGCTGGGGTTGAAGCTGTTGCCGGTGAACGAGGCGGTGACGGCGAACACGCTGAGCGCGCTGTACTACCCGGAGGGCGTGGACGCGGGGCTGGTCGGACGAGCGCGCGAGCAGGGCGTGGTGCTGGCGGGTGGACTGCATCCGCAGTTGAAGACGCGCTACTTCCGGGTGGGACACATGAACGTGGTGGGCCCGGGGGATGTGCTGGCCACGGTGGGCGCGGTGGAGCGGGCGCTCGCGGCGGCGGGCCACAAGGCGCAGCCGGGTGTTGGCGTGGCCGCCGCGCAGGCGGAGCTGCTCGCGGCACGGTGAGAGGGGTGCCATAGCGGTGGTGTAGCGTGGGCGGGATGCGAGTCCTGCCCTGGAAGAGCTGGTTGGCGCTGCTCGGGTTGGTGCTGAGCGCGTGCGCGACGACCTCGACGCCCGCAGTGAGCGAGTCGGTCGAGGACGTGGACCCCGTGGCCTCGTGGGAGGAGGCCCGGGAGGACCCGAGCTGTGTGGTCCCGCTGTGTGACGAGGGGCGCTGCGGGTTCTGGCGATGCCAGGACGTGGAGGAGGTGGAGGAGCACCCGGTGGTGCTGG
>NZ_DBNGVP010000073.1:0-23506 GCF_057119385.1 Archangium sp.
CGAGGAGGGCAGGGTGGCCGTGCTGCTGGGCGTGGAGTCACGCTCGCTGCCGGGTCACTTCTCCACACCGTATGGGGAAGTGAAGCTGGTCACCGTCAAGGCGTTGCTGCCCTCGGAGCTGGCGTACGTGCTGGAGCACGGCGCGGAGGGCCGGGCCGAGCTGGCGCGGCGCCTCGTGGAGAACGGCGAGGAGCACCTGTCGCGTCTCAAAAGGAAGCCCGTGGCGTAGCACGGAGCGGCAGTGGCTCCAGACAGGACGGGCTCAGGTGGGCTTGCGTCCGACGAGCTGCACCACGGCGGCCTGACCCGTGTGCAGCGTGCCCTCGCGCACCTCGCGCGTCACCTCACGCAGCACGGGCAGTTCCAGCCCCGCGAAGTCCTCGCGAAGGGCCTCGGCCGTGTAGAGAAGCTCCGCGACCGGTGGGCCACCTGTGCGGAAACCCAGCTGGGCGGGTGTGTAGGCTTCGAGGAGGATGATGCCTCCGGGCCGCAGACTTCCCACCACGGACTGGTGCACCTTGCGCCGCAACGCGGGGGGCAGGTGGCAGAAGATGGCGATGGCCGCATCCCACGCTTCCGGCTCGAACGTGAAGTCGGCCAGGTCGCTCACGACTGTCTCGATGGAGACGCCGCGCCCGGCGGCCAGGCGCTTCGCTTTCTGGAGCCCCACGCGGGAGGCGTCCACCGCGGTGACGGAGTGGCCCAGGGAGGCGAGGTAGACGGAGTTGCGGCCCTCGCCTTCACCGAGGCTCAGTACGCGTCCGCCGGACGGCAGGCGCGAGGCCATCTCCACGAGGAAGTCGTTGGGCTGGGTGCCATAGACGTACGCCTCGTGGCTGAAGCGTGCGTCCCACTGGGTGGCGGCATTCGAGGGCTGCTCGGCCATGGTGCTCCTTCCTGGATTCCGTGGGACACCCCGCGCCAACGCTTCCCGGTTCTTGAAGAAGATGAAGACGCCCATCACGACGAGGAAGACGGAGAAGGCCCGCTTGAGGGCCGCCTGCGAGACATGGTGGGAGGCCCAGGTGCCGATGAGAATGCCCGCCACGGCGATGGCCGTGAAGAGCCCCAGGTAGCCCCAGGGCACCTCGACATGGCCGAGGTAGCCGGCGAAGCCCACGAAGGAGTTGAGGGCGATGACGAGCAGGCTGGTGCCCACCGCCTGCTTCATCGGCAGCCCCACCAGGAGCACCAGCGCGGGGACGATGAGGAAGCCGCCGCCCACCCCGACCACTCCCGTGAGTCCGCCCACGCCGAGCGCGGCCAGGGCCATGACGGGGAAGGATGCCTTGTGGGGCTCGGGCGCGTGCGCGGACTCCTTGCGTGCCGCGAGGGCGGCCTCCTTGCGGCCATTGCGGAACATGAAGGCGGCGGCCACGAGCATCACCGTGGCGAAGAGCAGCAGTTGCACGGCGCCCGAGACGAGGACCGACAGGCGCGCCCCCGCGTAGGTGCCCGCCATCGCCACCGCCCCGAAGAGGAGGGCCGCCCGAAGCTGGACGTTGCCCCGGCGCCAGTGGCCCGCCGCGCCGAAGAGGCTGGTGACGCCCACCACCGCCAGCCCCATGGCGATGGACTCCTTGGCCCCGAAGCCCAGCACGTACACGAGGATGGGAACGGTGATGATGGAGCCGCCGCCGCCGAGCAGGCCGAGCGACAGGCCAATGAGAGCCGCGAGGGAGAAGCCGAGGAAGGGCATGGTGTCCGTTCTGGCGCGGCGCGCGCTCAGCCCTGGAGCCGGGCGGCGGGCGCTTCGCGCACGGCGAGCATTCCGCCCGCCAGGTTGTAGAGGTGGGTGAAGCCACGCTGGGCGAGCGCCTGCGCGGCCCTCGCGGAGCGTCCGCCCGAGCGGCAGATGAGCAGCAGCGGCGTCTCGCGGGACCAGGAGGCGGAGGCCGCCTCCAGCGTGCCCAGCGGGACGAGCTCCGCCCCGGGCAGGTGGCCCAGGGGGCCGGTGTACTCATCCGGCTCGCGCACGTCGATGCGCCGCACCTCGGGACCGAGCGTGCCGAGCTGGGCGGGGGTGATGTCCTGGTAGGGACGGGGAGTCATGATCGGGCCTCCTTGGGAGCTGGGCAGGGCGCTCAGGCTCCCTGCGGTGAGGGCGCCACGTGTCCGCAGGCGCGGTTGGCGGGGACGGCGATGTCGATCTTCCTGGGCTTGGGAAGATGGAGGTTCGCCATGATGTGGATGAACTCCTCGCGGCTCTTGCCGGCGAGGCGGGGGTTGTGCCGCTTCTCCTCGGCGATGCTCGTCACCGTGCGGCCCTTGTAGTCATGGCCGGGGTAGACGAGCGTCGAGTCCGGCAGGTTGAAGAGGACGCGGGTGAGGCTGTCGTAGAGCTGGCCCGCGTTGCCGTTCTGGAAGTCGGTGCGGCCGTTGCCGCGCACGAGCAGGGCGTCCCCGGTGAAGACGCGGTCGCCGAGCAGGTAGCTGATGCTGTCGTCCGTATGTCCCGGGGTGGCGAGCACCTGGAAGACGAGCTGGCCGACGCGCACCTCGTCGCCATGGCGCACCTGGACGTTGGTACAGGAGGCACCGCCTACCCCGCCCACCACGGTGGCCCGCGTGCGCTCGCGCAGCACGCCCGAGGCGGTGACGTGGTCGGCGTGGACGTGGGTGTCGAAGACGTGGGTGAGCTCGAGGTCCAGCTCGCTCACCAGTTGCAGGTCGCGGTCCACCTGCTCCAGCACGGGATCGATGAGGACGGCCTGGCGCGTGGCCTCGTCACCGATGAGGTAGGTGTACGTCGAGGACTCGGTATCGAAAAGCTGGCGGAAAATCATGTCGAAGCCTCCTGCCCATGAGAGCCAGGGGTGGAAAAAAGGATTCAGGGGGCGGATGGGGCAGCCAGGAGGGAGGGGGGACGCCACCCTGCTCCAGGGGCTTACGGGATAATATGAAGTGGCGTGGTCGCCGAGCGGGTGAATCCTCCTTCCTGGAATCTGGCTCTCATGGACATGACTTCTTCCTTCCTCCTTCCTCTCCTGGGTGGAGCGCTCATCGGATTGAGCGCCTCCCTTCTCCTCCTGGCCAATGGCCGGGTGGCCGGCATCAGCGGCGTGGTGGGCTCGCTGCTGGCGCCCGTCCGCGGCGACATCGCCTGGCGCGTGCTCTTCTTCGGCGGACTGCTCACCGGCGGCCTGTTGCTGGCATGGCTGCGCCCCGCGTCCTTCGCGGCCCCGGCGTCCCCGAGCCCGGGCGGAGTGGCCCTGCTGGTGGCGGCTGGCCTGCTGGTGGGCTTCGGCTCGCGGCTGGGCAACGGTTGCACCAGTGGACATGGCGTCTGCGGCATCAGCCGGGGCTCCGTCCGCTCCATCGCGGCCACGCTCACCTTCATGGCCACGGGCGTCCTCACCGTCTTCCTCGCCCGCCACGTCTTCTAAAGGAATTCTCCATGCGTCCCAACATCAGTGCGTTCCTCAGTGGCCTCATCTTCGCCCTCGGCCTGGGCCTCAGCGGCATGACGGACCCGGCCAACGTCCTGGGCTTCCTCGACATCGCCGGCCACTGGGACTTCCGGCTCGCCTTCGTCATGGGCGGCGCCATCGCCGTGCACGCGGCGCTGCGGCCCCTCATCTACAAGCGGAAGCGGCCCCTGTTCGCAGCGAAGTTCCCCGTCTTCTCCGTCAGCCGGGTGGACCGCAAGCTCCTCGTGGGCGCGGGCCTCTTCGGCGTGGGCTGGGGGCTGGGTGGCTACTGCCCTGGACCCGCGCTCACCTCGCTCGCCACCGGCGCGACGCAGTTGCTCGTCTTCGTGCCCGCCATGTTCGCCGGCATGTACCTCGCCCAGGTGCTGCAGGCGCGGCCGAGCGTGAGCGCGGGGTCTCCGAGCCTGGGCACGACGCCCGCTCCGTAGCCCCGGTGCGCCTGCCGCCGCGGGAGGTGAGCAGGTGCTGACGGCCGGGAGGGGTGTTGGCCGCGGCCTACAGATCTAGCCACTCCCTGTTGTCTCGAGCCTACAACCCCCGCACCCGAGTGTGAGGTGAAGCTCCGCGATCATTTCCAGGGCGCGTGGACGGCGAACAACTGCCCCGCCATCAACGAGAAGGGGCTCGACACGTGCCTGGAGCGCATCCGCACCACCTCGTGCTCGAGCGCGGCGGACTTCTTCAACACCGCGTTCATCGTCTGTGGCTCGGGCTCGGTCTGCCAGGACGCCGAGGACTGAGCACTCGCGTTCAAGTCACTCGGAGGCCGGCGCTCCGTGTCTCAGGCCTCCGGCCGGCGGCGCGCGGCGTCGACGCTCCAGATGCCCGAGCCGTGCGCGGAGATGTAGAGGAACACGAAGCAGTAGAGCGCGGCGAGCTCGCCCTGGTTCACGATGGGGAGGATGTGGCCCTGGGCAAACACGTGCCCCATGAAGTAGGCGACCGCCATGGTGCCGCTCGAGAGGAAGGCGGCGGGGGCGGCGAACAGCCCGAGCAGGATGAGCGCGCCGCCCACGAGCTCGATGCCTCCGGCGACGTAGACGACGAACGCGGGCGCCCCGGGCGGCACGCCGCCGAACAGGCCGAAGAGCTTCTGCATCCCGTGCAGCATGAACATGAACCCGCTCATGATTCGGAGCAGGGCATAGATGCGTTCCGTGTGGGGTCTCAGGAATCCCATGGCTTTCTCCTTCTCGCGACGCGTTCAACACAAGCTAACGCCGCGGCGGGAGCCCGGAGAGTCCAGCGCGCCCTGGCTCAGCGCTCCCGGAGCACCAGGCACAGGCGCATGCCGGCGCCGACCACCTCGTGGATGGGTTGCGAGTAGCCGCTCGCGATCCAGTTCAGGGCGATGTGGATGACGCCTCCCACCACGCCCGCCCGTAGCAGCGATGGCCTCGCCGCGCCGCCTTCCTCCCGAAGGCCGAGCGTCCGCGCGATCAGGTCACCGAACTCACCGAGCGAGGCCTCGAGCGCCTGATCCACCGCGGGGCTCACGCCCGAGATCTCCACGAGGAACACGCGCGCCGACCGGGGATAGCGCTGGAGTGCCTCGTAGTACGCGGTGAGCATCGTGCGAATCCGCTCGGCGGGGCCTCCCGTGGCCTCCGCGATGGCCTTCTCCAACTCGCCCATGAGGAACCGCATCACCGCCTGGAACGAGGCGACGAGCAGCTCCTCGCTGTGGGAGAACGACTCGTAGAAGTAGCGCTCGGTCAGCCCGGCTGCCTCGCAGACGGCCTTCACCGTGGCGTTGCGATAGCCCTGCTCGCCATAGACCTGGATGGCGGCCTCGAGGAACTGCTCACGTCTCTGGGCTCGGCGCTCTTCCGCTGAGGAGCCGCGATAACGCCGGTGGGCCACGGGAGAGGAGGGCATGTGACTCCTATTGACATGAACCGTTGTCAGATGCAATTTGACAATGTGCGCTGTCAATTACCTCGGCGCACGGGAGAGCATATCCATGACTGACCGGACGCCCATCGCCGAAAACGGCACCAACGCTTCGGCCGCGAAGACGGAAGCACCGGTGGAGCACTACGACGTGCTCATCGTCGGCGCGGGCCTGTCCGGCATCGGCGCGGCGTATCACGTGCAGGCCCACTGCCCCGGCAGGACGTACGTGCTCCTCGAGGGGCGCGAGGCCATTGGCGGCACGTGGGATCTCTTCCGCTATCCGGGCATCCGCTCGGACTCGGACATGCACACGCTGGGCTACTCGTTCCGGCCGTGGACCGAGGCCAAGGCGATCGCCGACGGACCGTCCATCCTGCGCTACGTGCGCGAGACGGCGAGCGAGTATGGGATCGATCGGCACATCCGCTTCCGCCACCACGTCAAGCGGGCCTCCTGGTCCTCCGAGCTCGCTCGCTGGACGGTCGAGGCCGAGCGCGGTCCCGAGAAGGAGCTCGTGCGCTTCACCTGCAACTTCCTGCTCATGTGCAGCGGCTACTACAACTACGCCGAGGGCCACCGGCCCGAGTTCCCCGGTGAGGCGCGCTTCCAGGGCACCCTCGTGCATCCGCAGTTCTGGCCGGAGACGCTGGACTACGCGAACAAGCGCGTCGTGGTGATCGGCAGCGGCGCGACCGCCGTCACCCTCGTGCCCGAGATGGCCAGGAAGGCCGCGCACGTCACCATGCTGCAGCGCTCGCCGACGTATGTCGTCTCGCGCCCGGCCGAGGACCGCATCGCCAATGGGTTGCGCCGTGTGCTGCCGTCGAAGCTCGCCTATGGGATCACCCGGTGGAAGAACGTGCTCCTCAGCATGTTGTTCTACAAGCTGGCGCGGAAGATGCCCGAGCGGGTGAAGAAGCTCATCGTCGGCCTGGTGCGCGAGCAGCTCGGTCCCGGCTACGACGTCCACTTCACGCCGAGCTACAAGCCGTGGGACCAGCGCATGTGCATGGTCCCCGACGCGGACCTGTTCGACGCCATCAAGCAGGGCCGTGCCTCGGTCGTCACCGAGCACATCGAGACGTTCACGGAGAAGGGCCTCCAGCTCGCCTCCGGACAGGAGCTGGAGGCCGACATCATCGTGACCGCCACGGGGCTCAAGTTGCAGCTGCTGAGCGATATCGAGTTCAGCGTCGACGGCGAGCGGTGCAACCTGTCGAAGAGCCTCAGCTACAAGGGCATGATGTTCAGCGACGTGCCGAACCTCGCCTTCACGTTCGGCTACACCAACGCGTCGTGGACCCTGAAGGCGGACCTCACCAGCGAGTATGTCTGCCGGCTGCTCAACCACATGGCGCGGCACGGCATGACGACCTGCATGCCGCGCCGTGACCCGTCGGTGGAGGAGATTCCGCTGCTCGACTTCTCGTCGGGCTACGTGCTGCGGGCGCTCGACGTGATGCCGAAGCAGGGCTCGAAGAAGCCGTGGCGGCTGTACCAGAACTACGCGCTCGACCTGGTCATGCTGCGCTTCGGCAAGGTCGACGACGGCACGATGGTGTTCTCCCGCGCGCCGAAGCTCCTGAAGGCGGGCGCCGGAGACTCCCGGCGCGATGCCGCCTGACGACGCCCGCAGGGCTCAGGGCTGGAAGCGGTAGATGCCGTAGGGACCGCGTTCGGCGGGGGGCAGGTGGATCTGCGTGGTGGTGACGTAGATCCTCCCCTGGGAGTCCTCCGCGAAGCTGTCCGGCCAGAGCAGGCGGTCATCACGGATGACCTGCTCGTACCTCGGTGGGCATGGGCCAGAGCGTGTGGCCCGTGAGCGCGGACCAGTAGAGCGTCTTGCGGTGAGAGCCTCCTGGGTGGAAATGACGCGCCGCAAGATGCAGGGGCACGGACATCCGCGCCACTGATTCTCAGGCGGTCCTCACCACACCGTGCTCGACCGTGACGGGCCAGGGGGTCAGCCGTTGGCCGGAACACGGTCCGCCCACGCACACCCCGTCGTCCAACTGGAAGAGCGCTCCATGCCAGGAGCAGGAGATCAGCCGGCCGTCGGGCGTCAGGTAGCCGTCGAGCTTCTGCGCCAGCGGCAGACCCTGGTGCGGGCAGCGGTCCACGTAGCCGCGGACCGTCTCGCCGGTGCGCACCAGGAAGCCGTGGAAGAAGGCGTCATCGATCTGCAGGACGAAGTTGCGCGCCCCGGGATCCGCCAGGGCGTCGAGCGTACAGAGCGCGACGCCCGCCGGAGTCTCGAAGACGCGTGTTCGTCCCGAGGTCATCGACGCGGAGCGGCGACGGTCTGGTCGATCGCGCCGAAGAGGGAACGGCCCGCCGCGTCCTGCATCTCGATGCGCACGCGGTCACCGTGGCGCAGGAAGGACGTCTTGGGGGCTCCCGCCAGGAGGGTCTCGACGGTCCGCACCTCGGCGATGCAGGAGTAGCCGAGCCCTCCGTCCCGGATGGGCTTGCCGGGGCCGCCATCCGCATCGCGGTTGGACACGGTGCCCGAGCCGATGATGGTGCCCGCGCAGAGGTCGCGCGTCTTCGCGGCGTGGGCCACCAGCGTGCCGAAGTCGAACGTCATGTCGACGCCCGCGTCCGCGCGCCCGAAGGGCTCTCCGTTCAACGAGACGCGCAGCGCCCCGTGCAGCTTGCCCTCGCGCCACGCGCCGCCGAGCTCATCCGGCGTCACGGCCACCGGAGAGAAGGACGAGGCCGGCTTGGACTGGAAGAACCCGAAGCCCTTGGCCAGCTCGCCCGGAATGAGGTTCCGCAGCGACACGTCGTTCACCAGCATGACGAGCCGGATGGCCTTCAGCGCCTCCTCGCGCGTCGCGCCCTGCCGCACGTCTCCGGTGATGACCGCGACCTCGCCCTCGAGATCGCAACCCCAGCCCTCGTCCGCGAGCGGGATGGGCTCCTGCGGGCCGAGGAAGCCATCCGAGCCGCCCTGGTACATGAGCGGGTCGGTCCAGAAGCTCTCGGGCATCTCCGCCTTGCGCGCCTTGCGCACCAGCGCCACGTGGTTCACGTACGCGGAACCATCCGCCCACTGGTAGGCGCGGGGCAGGGGAGAGGCGCACTCCGCCTCGGAGAACGGGCGCTTCGGTGCGTCGCCGCGATTCAGGGCCGCGGCGAGGGCTCGCAGTGGCGCCTCGCAGCGCTCCCACTCGTCGAGCGCACGTTGCAGGGTCGGCGCGATCGCCGTGGCGTCCGCGCACCAGGCCAGGTCATCCGAGACGACGACCAGATGGCCGTCACGTCCCGACTTCAATGAGGCGAGTTTCAACGCTTCGTCTCCGTGCCCGTTCCGGGCAGGCGTGCCTTGGGGAAATTCGACCAGCAGGCGTCGTAGTCCCGCTGCAGGGCCGGGGTCTCCATCGCGAACCGCGTGGGGGAGATCACCGCGCGGGTCTCGAACATGAACGCGAGCGTGTCGGCGATCTTGTGCGGCGCGAGGTTGACCGCCACCGCGCGCTCGTAGGTCTCCTTGTCGGGACCGTGGCCGCTCATGCAGTTGTGCAGGGACGCGCCGCCCGGCGTGAAGCCCTCGGCCTTCGCGTCATATGCACCGTGCACGAGCCCCATGAACTCGCTCATGATGTTGCGGTGGAACCAGGGCGGGCGGAAGGTGTTCTCGGCCACCATCCACCGCGGCGGGAAGATGACGAAGTCGCAGTTGGCCACCCCGGCGGTGTCGCTCGGCGAGGTGAGCACCGTGAAGATCGACGGATCCGGATGGTCGTAGCTCACCGTGCCGATCGTGTTGAACCGCGCCAGGTCGTACTTGTACGGCGCCAGGTTGCCGTGCCACGCCACCACGTCGAGCGGCGAGTGGTCCAGCTCGGCGGCCCAGAGGCGGCCCTGGAACTTCTGCACCACGCGCGTGGGGCGATCCACGTCCTCGAAGGCGGCCACCGGCGTGAGGAAGTCGCGCGGGTTCGCGAGCCCGTTCGCGCCAATCGGCCCCAGCTCGGGCAGCCGGAACAGCGCCCCGTAGTTCTCGCAGATGTACCCGGACGCCGCGCCGTCGGGCAGCTCCGCCCGGAAGCGCACGCCGCGCGGAACGATGCCCACCTCGCCCGGCGCCAGGCCGAGCACGCCCATCTCGGTGACCAGCCGCAGCCGCCCCGACTGCGGGACGATCAGCAGCTCACCGTCGGCGTTGTAGAAGACGGTGTCGGTCATGGACCGGTTGGCGGTGTACTGGTGGATGCCCACGCCCGTGCCCTGCGACGGCGAGCCGTTCCCGCCGAACGTGGCCAGCCCCTCGATGAAGTCCGTGGGCTGGGCCGGACGCGGGAGCGGATTCCAGCGCAGGCGGTTGGGCGTGGCGGGCGTCTCGGTGAAGGGCCCGCTGCGCAGCAGACCCTCGGGGAGCGGACGGAAGGCCCCGTGGCTCGAGCTGGGACGCAGCCGGTACAGCCAGCTGCGGCGGTTCTCGCGCCGGGGCGCGGTGAAGGCCGTGCCCGACAACTGCTCGGCATAGAGTCCGTAGGGAACGCGCTGCGGAGAGTTCTGTCCCTCCGGAAGCGCTCCCGCAACGGCCTCGGTGGTGAACTCGTTGCCGAAACCCGGCATGTACCCGTCGATCGCCATGTGCCCTCCGCTCGAGCCCGTTCTACCGGATGACTACTTCCGGGTCTCCACCTTGATGACGCCGCGGCGGATCTGATCGAGCTCGATGGACTCGAACAGCGCCTGGAAGTTGCCGTTGCCGAAGCCCTCGTTCCCCTTGCGCTGGATGACCTCGAAGAAGATGGGCCCGAAGAGGTTCTCGGTGAAGATCTGCAGCAGGAAGCCCTCGGACTTGCTGCCGTCGATGAGGATGCGGTTCTGCTTCATCCGCTCCAGGTCCTCGCCGTGGCCCGGCACCCGCTTGTCCACCAGCTCGTAGTACGTCTCGATGGTGTCCTGGAAGATGACGCCGCGCTCGCGCAGCTTCTCCACCGTCGTGTAGATGTCCGGGGTGGTCAGCGCCAGGTGCTGGATGCCCTCGCCGTTGTACTGGCGGATGAACTCCTCGATCTGCGACTTCTCGTCCTGGCTCTCGTTGAGCGGGATGCGGATGGCCTGGTCCGGGGCGATCATCGCCTGCGAGAAGAGGCCCGTCGCCTGGCCCTTGATGTCGAAGTACTTCTGCTCGGTGAAGCCGAACACGCGGTTGTAGAAGCTCGACCAGGTGCGCATCTCGCCGCGGCGCACGTTGTGGGTGAGGTGATCGAGGATGTCCAGGCCCACGCTGTTGCGCTTCTCGGCCTCGGCGGCCCCGGGAATCTGGCGCCAGCCGTCATAGAGCGAGCCCTTGGCCCCGTAGCGGTCCACGAGATACAGGAGGCTGCCCCCGATGCCCTGGAGGACATAGCTGCCCTCGCCCAGCGTGCCCGACGCCGGGTCCGCCGGCCGGGCGCCGCGCTCGATCGCCAGCTCGTACGCCTTCTTCGCGTCCGCCACCCGGAACGCCATGCCGTTGGCCGAGGGACCATGCAGCTTGCGGAACCCGGCGGCCTGCCCGCTCGGATCCCGGTTCACCAGCAGGTTGATGCCGCCCTGCTTGTAGCGGACCACATCCTTCGTCGGGTGCGTCGCGTAGGCCGTGAAGCCCAGCCGCTCGATGAGGTCGATCATCTTGCCGGGCTCCGGCGAGGTGAACTCGACGAACTCGAAACCATTCAACCCGAGGGTGTTCTCCGCCGTGCTGTTCATGAGCTGGTGTCCTCCCACTATCTCTAGCCGCCCAGATAGTAACATCTGAAACAGTAACATCTGAAACTAAATGCGCAAGCGGGCGTGCGGGCGCTTGTCGGGCGGTGGATGATTTGGACGCAAAGCGTCAGGGCCGCGTCAGCGACGGGAGAGCACGCGCTCGGCGGCCGCCTCCAGGCGGCGGAGCACGTCCTTGAGGCCGGCGATCTCCTGCTCGCTGAGTCCCGCGAGGACCTCGGCCTCGAGCTCGATGGCGGCGGGGACGACGCGGGCGTAGAGCTTCTGCCCCTCGGCGGTGAGGGAGAGGCGGAGGGAGCGGCCGTCGTCGGCGTTGGTCACCCGGCGCAGGAGCTTGCGCCGCTCGAGCACCTGAGCGGCGCGGCTCACCGTCACCTTGTCCATCTTCGTGCGGCCGACGATCTCCTGCTGGGTGAGCTCGCCGTCCTGGGCCAGCACGGTGATGACGCGCCACTCGTGCATCTTCAGGCCGAAGTGCTCCTCGTAGGCCTGGGCGATGACCTGGCTCACCGCGTTGGAGGCGAGGGAGAGCCGGTACGGAAGGAACTCATCGAGCTTGAGATGGGAGCGCGCCACGGTCCCCGGCAATGTACACCAGCCTCGCGTGTGCAAAAGCTGCGCGGGGGTCCGCCATTCCGCACGCATTGCGCTCCACCGGGCCGTTCCTGGAGGTATTCTCATGGCGTGCTTCTTGCGTCGTGATGGCCCTGGTGCCGGGTCCGTCCGCCCGGTTGCCCGGGGAGTTGCTGCCCTGACTCCCCGCAGGGTTGAGTTCCATGCAGGCGCATGGAGTCGGACCGATGTGTCCAGGGGATGGGCGCTGCTAGAACGTTCACCTACGAATGGCTGAGACCTTGTTCGAGGAGTTGAAGAGATACGTCGCCTTCGGAGTGGAGGACGAGCAGGCGCTCCGTGCCCTGCATGAGCTGGCCCGGAACGAGTTCCCGGCCATCTCGGAGGTCTTCTACGACCGGATCCTCCAGCACGAGGGCGCGCGCAGCGCCCTGGCCGGAGAGAGCCAGGTGGGCCACCTGAAGGTGACGTTGCGGGCCTGGATGGAGCAGCTGCTGCGCGGGCCCTGGGACGAGGAGTACTTCCTGCTGCGCTGCCGCATCGGCCGCATGCACGTGCGCATCGCGCTGCCCCAGCACTACATGTTCGGCGCGATGAACATCCTGCGGCAGGAGTTCAACCGCATCATCGACGAGCGCTACGTCCAGCAGCCCGAGCTGCTGCGCTCCGCGCGGATGGCGCTCGGGAAGATCCTGGATCTCGAGCTGGCCATCATGCTGCACACCTACCGGGAGGATCTGCTCGCCCAGCAGGCGCGCAGCGAGCGGCTGTCCACCTTCGGCCAGCTGGTGGGCTCCATCGGGCACGAGCTGCGCAATCCCCTGGGCGTCATCGAGACGTCGCTCTTCATCATCAAGGGCCGGCCCCTGGCTTCCGACGAGCGCGCCACCAAGCACCTGGCGCGCATCGGCGAGCAGGTGGCGCTGGCCAACCGCATCGTCACGGACCTGCTGGACATGATCCGCGACCGGCCGCTCAAGCGCGAGCCGTTGCGGCTCGACGAGGTGTGGAAGGACGCGCTCACCTCGGTGCACGCGCCCGAGGGCGTGTCCATTCGCGCCGAGGGGCTGGAGGGGCTGCCCACGCTCCAGGGGGACCCGGGGCAGATGCGCCAGGTCTTCGTCAACCTGCTGGAGAACGCCACGCAGGCCGTGGGGGAGAAGGGCGAGGTGGTGCTGTCGGCCTCTACGGAGCCGGACAAGGTGGAGCTGGTCCTGGAGGACACGGGGCCCGGCGTCAGCGACGCCATCCGGCGCCGCATGTTCGAGCCGTTGATGACCACCAAGGCGCGGGGCATCGGCCTGGGGCTGCCGCTCGTCAAGCGCATCCTCGAGCGGCACGGGGGCTCCATCGCCTACGCGCCCCGCGAGGGCCGTGGCGCGCGCTTCGTGCTCCGGCTTCCCAACCCTCCCTCCCATACGTAGGTGACGGAATGCGGAAATACCTGCTGCTGGACGACAACGAGGCCTTCGCGGAGAACCTCGCGGAAATCCTCCGGGACGGCGGAGACGAGGCCACGGTGGTGACGGAGGGCGCGCGGGCCCTGGAGCTGGCGCGCTCCCAGGTCTTCGACGTGCTCCTCACCGACATGAAGATGCCCGGCATGAGCGGGGCCGCGGCGGTGCACCGCATCCGCCAGGTGGATCCGGGGCTCGCCGCCGTGGTCATCACCGCCTACCCCGGCGAGGATGACCTGGAGACGGCCCGGCGCGAGGGGCTGCTCGCGGTGCTGCCCAAGCCCGTGCCCATTCCCTCGCTCGTGTCCCTGCTGTCCGAGGCGCGCCGGGATGGGCTGGTGGCGCTCGTCGAGGACGACCTGGCCCTCAGCGACAACCTCACCGAGGTGTTGCGCGCCCGTGGCTTCTCGTGTGTCACCGCGCGCTCGGTGCTGGACACCGAGCAGCTGGCGTCGGTCCGGCCCTTCGTGGCGCTGGTGGACCTGCGGCTGCCGGGGGGCCCGGATGGAGAGGCCCTGCGCCGGCTGCGCGAGCGCTTCCCGGAGATGCCGGTCTTCGTGATGACGGCCTACCCGGAGGTGCTCCCGTCCGCGGCCGTGCCGGAGCCCACGGACGTCTTCTCCAAACCCTTCGACACGGCGGGGCTGCTGGATGCGCTGGAGCGCGTCCACGCCGAGCGCCGGCAGAGGACCTCATGAGCCTCACCCGGCATCCCCGCGTGCTCGTGGTCGACGACAACGCGGCCTTCCTCGACAACCTCCAGGAGCTGCTCGGGGACGCGGGCTACGAGGTCCACGGCGCGAGCAGCTGCCGCGAGGCCCGCGAGCGCGCCCGGGAGGGCTTCGACGTGGCGCTGGTGGATCTGCGGCTGCCGGACGGGGAGGGGACGGCGCTCGCCCGGGAGCTGAAGGAGAAGGTGCCCGAGTCCGAGGTGGTGTTGCTCACCGGTTTCGCCACGCTGGAGACGGCCGTGGCGGCGGTGCGCGCGGGGGCGTGCGCCTACCTGATGAAGCCGTGCGCGCCCAACGAGCTGCTCCTCACGCTGGAGCAGGCCATGCGCCAGGTGCGCCTGCACGAGGAGAAGCGCGAGCTGGCGCGCCGGGCCCAGGTGACGGAGAAGCTCGCCGCGGTGGGCACCATGACGGCCGGGCTCTCGCATGAGATCCGCAACCCGCTCAACGCGGCGGCCCTGCAGCTGTCGGTGCTGGAGCGGCGGATCCGCCGGCTCTCCGAGGAGCAGCAGCCCCCGCTGTTGGATCCCCTGCGGCTGGTGCGCGATGAGATCCGCCGGTTGGATCACATCCTCGAGGACTTCCTCCAGTTCGCGCGGCCGCGCGAGTTCCGCCCGGAGCCGCTGGAGGTGAAGCCGCTGCTGCGGCGCGTGGTGGATCTGCTCGCGGGCCAGGCGGAGTCCCGCCGGGTACGGCTGGTGCTGGAGGGGGACGGGGGCGAGTCGGTGCCCCTCATCCAGGGCGAGGAGGAGCGGCTGCGCCAGGTGCTCATCAACCTGGCCCTCAACGCGCTGGAGGCCACGCCGGCCGAGGGGCTCGTCCGCGTCTCCGCGGAGCGCGAGGGCGACCGGGCGTTGATCCTCGTGGACGACACGGGCCCGGGAGTGCCTCCGGAGATCCGCGACCGGCTCTTCGAGCCCTTCTTCACCACCAAGGCCCAGGGGTCCGGCCTGGGCCTGTCCATCGTCCACGCCATCGTGACGCAGCACGGCGGCACGCTGGAGGTGGGTGACTCGCCGGAGGGTGGGGCGCGCTTCTTCCTGCGCCTGCCCCTGGTCCGCTGAGCTCTTGGGAGGGCGGCTCGGAGGGCTACTCGGAGGCCGCGTCGGTCTCCGGGTTCTCCTCGTCGGGGTCGGAGCCCGCCGCGGGCTTGCCGGTGGCGCCGGTGCCGTACTCCTTCAGCCGGTACTGCACCTTGCGCACGCTGATGCCGAGGATCTCCGCGGCCCGCGTGGTGGAGCCCTGCACCATCTCCAGCGTGCGGAGGATGGCCTCGCGCTCGATCTGCGCCAGCGTGGCCCCGGGAATCAGGGACGAGGGCGAGGAGTTGGTGGGCCGGGGCCCCCGCAGCACGGGCGGCAGATCGTCCGTGGTCAGCTCGTTGCCTCCGGCCAGCACCACCGCGCGCTCGATGGCGTTCTCCAACTCGCGGATGTTGCCCGGCCAGTCGTACGACAGCATCGCCTGCAGCGTGCCCGGCGCCAGCCCCCGCACGTCCTTGCCGTACGCGTCGCTGTACTTCTCCAGGAAGTGGCTCACCAGCGCGGGGATGTCGCTCTTGCGCTCGCGCAGCGGCGGCAGCGTCACCGCCACCACGTTCAGCCGGTAGTACAGGTCCTCGCGGAACTTGCCCGCCTTCACCTCGGCCACCAGATCCCGGTGGGTGGCCGCGACGATCCGCACGTCCACCTTCAGCGACTGCGTGCCGCCCACGCGCTCGAACTCGCGCTGTTGCAGCACGCGCAGCAGCTTCACCTGCACCGCCGGGGAGATTTCACCAATCTCGTCCAGGAAGAGGGTGCCGCCGTCGGCCAGCTCGAAGCGGCCCTCCTTGCGGGCCACCGCGCCGGTGAAGGCGCCCTTCTCGTGGCCGAACAGCTCGCTCTCCAGCAGGCTCTCGGAGAGCGCGGCGCAGTGCACCTTCACGAAGGGCTTGTCGCGCCGCTGTGACTCCTGGTGGATGGCCTGGGCGATCAGCTCCTTGCCCGTACCGGACTCGCCGAGGATGAGCACCGTGGCGCGGGTGGACGCCGCCCGCCGTACCACCTCGTAGATGCCCTGGAGCTGGGGGGCCTCGCCGATGATGTTGTGGAAGCGCGTGCGCTGGCGCACCTGCTCGCGCAGCGTCTCCGCCTCGCGCTTCAGGGCCCGCTTCTCCAGCGCCTTGCTCAACACCACCAGCACGGCGTTGGCGTCCAGCGGCTTGACCAGGTAGTTCTCGGCGCCGGCGCGCATGGCCTCCACGGCCGTCTCCACGCTGGCGAAGGCCGTCATCACGATGAACGTGGCGTCCGAGCCCTGCTCCCGCGCCTTCTGCAGGAAGGTGAGCCCGTCCATCTTCGGCATGCGCACATCCGTCAGCACGACGGCGGGCGAGAAGTCCGACAGGCGGGCGAGCCCCTCTTCTCCATTGGAGGCTTCCGCCACCTCGTAGCCCTCTTCACCGAGGATGGTGGCGATGGCGCGGCGGGCGTTGCCCTCGTCGTCGACGACCAGGATGCGTTGAGCGGACATGGTGTGTGGACCGTAACAAGCAATCGCCCCCAAGGGGGCGGGTTCCTACACGGTGAGCAACCATGCCCCGCACGTCACGTCAAGGTTCATAACCGGCCGCCCGCCCGCCCGCTCTCCCACCACCTCCAGGTCTGCCGGTAGCGGCGATCCTCCTCGAGCGCCGCCGCGTGCTGCTCGTCCCAGGTGTCGATGATGGGCTCTATCCGGGGGGTGAGCTTCAGCATGGAGCTGGGGAAGCACCGGTCCGGGAGCGCCTCGAAGATGCCCCGCACGAGGCTCGCGTCCTGCTCACTCCGGACGGCCACGTGGGGGCGGACGATCAGGTCCGTATAGTGGGGAAGCCCGTCCGGACCGTCCGCCCGGCGGGCCACGGCGGAGCTCTGATAGAAAAGAACCTCCACACCCAGGGAACGCGCCTGCTCCAGGAAGGCCCAGAGGGTTCGCCCCTCCACGGCGCCCACCAGCAGGGTCTCGGGGTTCCACTGCCCCTCGTTCCAGGGCCCCTCCACGTCTCCAGTCCCTCCCAGCGGGATGGCGGAGGCCCGGTCTCCAGAGAGCAGCGCACCACCGCCGCGCTGCCATTGGAGCCGCGTCTCGAACTCCGTGATGGCAACGTACGTCACATCGCACCTCCCGGGTGTCGTTCACCCTGGATGAAACCTTCAAGGTGCGTGCCGCCAGTGCGCGGGCAGGACCAGGAACGTCCCTTCCCAGTCCGGGGGAGGGGCGCCCGGATGGCCGCCTGCTGTCCGCCTGCTCACTCGGGCCGGACGAGCAGCACCGGCCGCGAGCTTCCCTGGAGCACCTCCTGGGCCACCGAGCCGACCAGCGCCTTGGACAGCCCCGAGCGCCCATGGGTGGCCAGACAGATGACGTCGCAGCTGAACCGCTCCGCCGCCTGCTGGATGGCCTCGGAGACCTTGCGGCCGTGGACCACCTCCACCCGCGTGGTGATGCCCCGGACGGCGGCCTCGGGAGGGATGAGGCCCCGCAGCACCTCGGCCACGCGCTCCTGCTCGGGGGTGTGGCCCGCGCCCTGGGGCGAGAGGTATTGCGCCGCGAGCGGGGGCATGGCGCCCACGGGCTCCAGCACGTGCAGCAGGTAGACGGTGCCCCCGGCGGGGACGATGGAGTAGGCGTGGCGGATGGCGCTGACGCCCACGTCGGAGAGATCCGTGGGGGCCAGGACCCGGCGCACCTCGGGGATGGTGATGGTGGACACCGCGCTCGCCGGCACGCACAGCACGGAGACGGGCGCGTCGTGGACGATGCGCTGCGACACCGAGCCGTACCACCACTTGCTCGCCCCGGTGCGCTGGTGGGTGCCCACCACGATCAGATCCGCCTCCTCCTTGCGCGCCAGTGCCACCAGGGACTCGGCGGGCCGGCTCATGCCGGGATCCAGGTGCACCCAGACGGCGCCGGTGCCGGGCATGTCGCCCAGCCGGGCCGTCAGGTCGCGCCGCAGGGCCTCCTCCACCTCGGGCGTCACCTCGGACTCGTGGGAGAGGGGGACGCCGTAGCGCACGTGGGCATCCGCGCCCCAGTAGTGATGGGCGGCCACCACCTCGCAGCTGCCGAGCGTGCGCAGCTTGCGCACCCAGACCACCGCCGCATCCGAGGGGGGAGAGAAGTCCAGGCCGAGCAGGACGCGCAGGCTGCGCTCCCCGCGGGCCCAGGCCTCCAGGGGCGCCGCCGAGCGCAGGACGAGCACCGGGCACCGGGCCGACTGCACCACGCGCTCCGCCACGTTGCCGATGCGCCAGCGCGGGGCCCGCTGCCCGTGGTGGGACACGATGATGAGCGAGGCGTGGACGACGGCCGCGTGCTCGACGAGGATCTCGTCCGGAGCGCCCTCCTGCAGGTGGACCTCCACCCGGACGTCTCCGGTGCGCAGCTCGGCGGCCTGGGCCTCCAGGCGCGCGAGCAGCTCCCGGCGCAGGGTCTCATCACTCGCGGCGGTCCGGCCGGCGCTGCCGTACTCGGTGACGTGCACCAGGTGGAGCACCTCGCCGGCCCGGCGGGCGAGCACCGCCGCGGCCCGGGCCGACGTCATCGCCCACTCCGAGAAATCCGTTCCGAAGACGATCGACATGGTGCTCCCCCCGGGCCCTCGTCAGGCCCCTGTGGCGTGGCTCAGGCCTCGTACTCGGCCGCCAGGCTGCGGCGGTCCATGTCCTCGATGAGGTGCTGGGCGAAGCGGACCATGTCCGCCTCGGTGAGGATGCCGACGAGCATGCCGTCCGGCCCCACCACGGGCAGGCAGCCGAACTTGTTGTCCAGCATCAGCTTCACCGCCTCGCGGGTGGAGGTGTCCGCGGTCACCGTCCGCACGTCGCGCACCATCACGTCCGAGGCCCACAGCGGCTGCTTCGCCGGATCCGCGCCGCCGTTCCTGGCCGCCGCGCGCAGCAGATCGCGGTGGGTGACGAGCCCGACGAGCTTGCCTCCCCGCACCACGGGCAGGTGGCGGATGCGATGCAGGCGCAGCAGTTCCTCCGCCATGGCCAGGTTCTGGGTCTCGGTGATCGTCACCAGGCTGCGGGTCATCAGCTCACCAACGGTCTGCATGTACGTGGCTCCAGTCTTGAGAATCGTGGGTCTTGAGGGAAGCTATTGCAGGATCGGCTCCAGGGTGTGCTCTTTCGCAAGGCCGCCATGTTGGCTGCCGACGGCGGGGCTGTCCGGCGCAATGATTTCGCCCGGGGAGGGGCGCTCCGCAGGGGATGCGTCCCCGGCGAACGCTTCCTGGCGGACAGGGGGCCCTCCAGGCGGTTGATACCCGGTCCCCCGGTGCGCTACACCCTCGCCTCGTCGCTAGGGGTGCCCCGGGTGAGGGGCTGAGACGGCCGTGATGCGGCCAACCCTCGGAACCTGAACCGGTTAGGACCGGCGGAGGGAAGCGGCGGGCGCCCCGCGCCTCGCCTGTCCCTTCCGTGCACGGAGGAGAGAGACGTGAGCGGAGCCTCGAAGAGCCTCAAGGTGGATGGCAAGGTGCTGGAGGGCATTACCCGGGGGCCGTTGCCGGCCTCGCGCAAGGTGTACGTGCCCGGCGTGCTGCACCCGGACGTCCGCGTCCCCATGCGGGAGATCAGCCAGACGCCCACCCGGCAGGGTCACGGGCCGGACGCGAAGCTGACGCCCAACCCCTCCATCTTCGTCTACGACCCGAGCGGCCCGTACACGGACCCCGACGCGGCCATCGAGCTGCGCGCGGGCCTGCCGGCGGTGCGCTCCGAGTGGATCCGCCGCCGCGGGGACGTGGAGGAGCTGGCCGGCATCACCTCCGAGTATGGCCGGGCCCGGGAGGCGGATCCGCGCCTGGCGGGGCTGCGCTTCGGCCACCGCCGCAAGCCGCTGGTGGCGAAGCCGGGTGCGAATGTCACCCAGTTGCACTACGCGCGCCAGGGCATCATCACCCCCGAGATGGAGTACGTGGCCATCCGCGAGAACCTCAAGCGCGAGGCCGCGGCCGCCGAGCTCTCCCGGCAGCACCCGGGCCAGTCCTGGGGCGCGGCGATCCCCCGGGAGATCACCCCCGAGTTCGTCCGGGACGAGGTGGCGCGCGGCCGGGCCATCATCCCGGCCAACATCAACCACCCGGAGCTGGAGCCGATGATCATCGGCCGCAACTTCCTGGTGAAGATCAACGCCAACCTCGGCAACTCGGCCGTCACGTCCTCCATCGAGGAGGAGGTGGAGAAGATGGTCTGGTCCATCCGCTGGGGCGCGGACACGGTGATGGACCTGTCCACCGGCCGGAACATCCACGAGACGCGCGAGTGGATTCTGCGCAATGCCCCGGTGCCCATCGGCACGGTGCCCATCTACCAGGCGCTGGAGAAGGTGGGCGGCAAGGCCGAGGAGCTCACCTGGGAGATCTACCGCGACACCCTCATCGAGCAGTGCGAGCAGGGCGTGGACTACTTCACCATCCACGCGGGCGTGCTGCTGCGCTACATCCCGCTCACGGCCAGGCGCGTCACGGGCATCGTCAGCCGCGGTGGCTCCATCCTGGCCAAGTGGTGCCTGGCCCACCACAAGGAGAACGTCCTCTACACGCACTTCGAGGAGATCTGCGAGATCCTCAAGGCGTACGACGTGAGCTTCAGCCTGGGAGACGGGCTGCGCCCGGGCTCCATCGCGGACGCCAACGACGCGGCGCAGTTCGGCGAGCTGGAGACGCTCGGCGAGCTGACGAAGATCGCCTGGAAGCACGACGTGCAGGTGATGATCGAGGGCCCGGGCCATGTGCCCATGCACCTCATCCAGGAGAACATGACGAAGCAGCTCGCGGTGTGCCACGAGGCGCCCTTCTACACGCTGGGGCCCCTCACCATGGACATCGCGCCGGGGTACGACCACTTCACCAGTGGCATCGGCGCGGCGATGATCGGCTGGTTCGGCACGGCGATGCTCTGCTACGTCACGCCCAAGGAGCACCTGGGCCTGCCCAACCGGGATGACGTGAAGGAGGGCGTCATCACCTACAAGATCGCCGCCCATGCGGCGGACCTGGCCAAGGGACACCCGGGCGCGCAGATTCGCGACAACGCCCTGTCCAAGGCCCGCTTCGAGTTCCGCTGGGAGGATCAGTTCAACCTCTCGTTGGATCCCGAGCGCGCCCGCGCCTACCACGACGAGACCCTGCCCGCCGAGGGCGCCAAGGTGGCCCACTTCTGCTCCATGTGCGGCCCGCAGTTCTGCTCGATGAAGATCACCCAGGACGTGCGCGACTACGCGGAGAAGGTCGAGGCCGGCATGGCCGAGAAGAGCGAGGAGTTCAAGAAGACCGGCGGGGAGATCTACCGCTGAGGTTCCGTGGTCCTCTGGGCGCCCGGGATGACCTGCCGCGTCATTCCGGGTGACCTGCCGGGTCGCTGTTTCGTGACTTTTCCCCCGGGCTGGCGGAAGATGGCTCCGTCCAGCACACGAGGGGCGCGTCCATGGAGACTCATCCGCAGCTCGGCTCGTTCATCACCGGCTCCCCGGAACCGACGGCAGACGAGAAGATCTGGGGCGCGGTCGCGCACGTGAGCGCCCTGGTGCTGTCGGTCTTCGGACCCCTGCTCGTCATGCTCATCAAGGGCAAGGAGTCCATCTGGGTGGAGCGCCAGGCGAAGGAGGCGCTCAACTTCCAGCTCACGATGCTGGCCATCGCCCTCGTGCTGATTGTGGCGGGCCTGCTCCTGTTCTGCTTCGGGGGCTTCCTGCTCTGGAAGCTGCTGGCGCCCCTGGGACTGGGTGTCGCCGTGGTGTCCATCTACGCGGCCGTCAAGGCCCACGAAGGCGTGCTGTACCGCTACCCGTTCAACGTGCGGCTGGTGAAGTAGCGCCGTTCCCGGCTCAGCCGCCGATCCCCATCATCGACAGCAGGGAGGCGCCGGCACCGGGCTCGGTGAAGCGGTGGCCGTCCGGCTTCTCACCCAGAGCACGGCGGATGGCCAGGGCGAGCTCCGCGTCCGTGGCGCCCCCGCGGATGAGCGTGTGCAGCGGGGCCTGGGCGCGCCCGCCGAGGCAGCTGCGCAGGTCTCCATTGGAGGCCACGCGCACGCGGTTGCAGCCGCCGCAGAAGTTCTGGGTGAGGGGAGAGATGAAGCCCACCCGCCCGCCGGGAGCGCGCCAGTACTGCGCCGGGCCCGCGGCGGCGCCTTGCGGCTCCTCGTCGGGCACGAGGTCGAGTCCACTGGCCTTCAGCCGCTCCACCAGCTGCGCCGTGGGCACCGGGGTGCCCTGGCCGAAGGGCATCAGCTCGATGAAGCGCGGGGTGATGCCCCGGGCGTGGGCGTAGGCGATGAGATCCGCTACCTCGGTGTCGTTCACCCCGCTCATGACGACGGCGTTGAGCTTCAGCGAGGCGTAGCCCGCGCCCACCGCCGCGTCGATGCCCCGCAGGATGGAGCCGAAGTCCCCCTGCTTGGAGATGCGCCGGAAGGTGTCCTCGGAGAGGGTGTCCAGGCTGATGTTGAGCTGGGTGACGCCCGCCTCGCGCAGGGGCACGGCCAGCCGCTCCAGGTGGCTGGCGTTGGTGGTGATGGCCAGCCACTCGACTCCGGAGACAGAGGCGATGCGCCGCGCCACCTCGAGGATGTCCGGGCGGATGAGGGGCTCGCCTCCGGTGAGCCGCACCCGGCGGATGCCCATGCGCGCGAACACGGAGACGATGCGCTCGAACTCCTCGGGCGACAGCAAGTCCTTCTTCCCACCCCAGCTGGCGGGCGAGCAGTACGTGCAGCGGAAGTTGCACCGGTCCGTCACGGACAGGCGCAGGTAGGTCATGGTCCTCCCCTGGGCGTCCAGCAAGGGGGGGACCAGGGGATCCCTGTGGGGAGGCGCATCAATCATGAGGGAGCTCGACTCTTAACCCACGAGTGCCCGTCTGGCATCCCCGAAGAGGGCTTTTTGCTGGGAGAGTGGACATCCAGCCGTGTCGACGGCTGCCTGCCCTGGCTGACCTTTTCCGTTCGCGGATGGAGCCGCCCGCCAGCTTCAGGTGTGCACCAGCCGGTCCAGGATGGGGTCGGTCAGCGTTGTGTCACCCGAAGGTGTTTCCCAACGGGCCCACTACACCACTGCTTGCCGGCTGGTGCGGGAGATGTGTTCCTCCCCGGTTTCCGAGAAGCGCTGCGCCAGCCCGGCCGCGCCCTCCACGCCACGTGTCAAGGCGTACTCCAGCTCGGCGGGTGGCAGGGCCTTGACGGTGACGAGCCGCACATCGCCGAATGGCGAGGGGAACAGCCGGGGCAGTGAGCGCGGCTCCTGGCCGAGCAGCACCCCCACGCGCCCCTCAGCGCTCACGAGCGACGCCGGCATGCCCGTCCCCGCCACCGCCAGCAAAACGGGACCCGCCTTGGCCCTCTCCCGCACATGCTCCTGGGCCACCACTTCCTTTGAGACTCGCTCCAGCAGCACGTAGGGCCAGCTTCCCTCGATGGCATTGAGGGGCAGCTCCGCCTGCTCCGTCTCCAGGGCGAGCTCCAAGCCGAAACCCACGGAGGGCTCCATGCGGGCAATGAACGGGTCCGAGAGGCCCTCGGAGACGAGGAGGATGCGCCCTGCCTCCCGATGGATGATGGCCCAGTCCTGCCGGTGGCCCGGCCATTCGTAGCAGATGGCCCGTGGGGCAACGGCCATCTCGTCCAGCCTGCCGAGCGACTTCCACGCGGCACGTCTGGCG
>NZ_DBNGVP010000074.1:0-81687 GCF_057119385.1 Archangium sp.
CTGGGCCGCGTCCACGGCGCCATGTCCCACGGCTACCACCGCTCGCTCTTCTCCACCACGGTGGCCACGGCGCTCCGTGACAGGGCCATCGCCTACGACGACACCGCCCGGGACTTCCTCGACAACAGAAGAAGGCGTTCATCCAAGCCTACGCATGAGGCCCCGGGCCCCCCCGCTCCCACGCGGAGCGGGGGGCCGGGAGCTCAGTCACGGCGGAGGAAGCGGCCCCGCTCCACATCCGCGAAGTCCTCGCCCCACAGCTCCTTGGCCCGGCCCTTGTCGTCCAGGACGAACTGGAAGGTCAGCAGGAAGGGCGTCCCGGGGAGGAGCGCCTGGAAGCGGAGCCCCTCGAGGTGCTCCAGGGGCGCGGTGAGCTTCAGCGGCCCCATGATCACCACCAGCCCGTCCTTCTGCTGCTTCACGCGGAAGGGGCCGTAGGCGGGGTTGACGAACGTGCCACAGAGCTTCACCGCGTCCACCTCGAGGCCGCGGGTCCGGACGGCGCGTGGCGAGGGGGCATGCGGGCGCAGGGCGGGGGCCGCTTCCTGGAGCACCCTCGGAGCCACCGCCGGGCCACCCAGGTAGAGCTCGGCGAACTTCGACAAGAGCTCGTCGGCGGCGGGCGAGAGGATGTTGGTGAGCACCACCAGGCCCGTCCGCTCGTCGGGAACGAGACCGAGGCTGGCACTCATTCCTCCCAACGCCGTGGCCCCGTTGTGCCACAGCACGGGCGCTGGAGCGCTCGAGGTGTGGATCCACCCCGTGGCGTAGGACATGGCCATGGCCGGCAGCGTGAAGAACATGGGAATCCTCGGGCAGTGGAGGAACGCCATGCCCTCCTCGCCGAGCAGGGTGCTCCCGTCGAACGTGCCCCGCCCGAGGTGGAAGCGCATCCACCGGACCATGTCCTTCACCGAGGAGTAGAGGGCGCCCGCGGGCCCCTCCGTGAACAGCAGAGGGAAGTAGGGCCAGTCCTCGGGCATGGGGACGGCCCGCTCCGGCTGCCCCTCCTCCAGCGGCAGCAGGAAGTGGCCGGACGCCACGTTGTCCCAGCCGGCCAGCACCTTCGGGGACGCGGTGCTCCGGGACATCCCGAGCGGCGAGAGGAGCTGCCGTGCGAGCGCCTCCTCCCAGTCCAGGCCCGTCTTCTGCTCGATCAGCTTCCCCGCCAGCAGCAGCAGGCTGTTCTGGTAGGCATAGGTGCCGCGGAAGCTCGCCACGGGCTCCACATGGCGCAGGGCCCGGAGCATGGCGTCCCGCTCGAAGCCGAGCACGCTCATCAGATCGAGGCAGTACTCGGGCAGGCCGCTGCGGTGGGAGGCGATGTCGGAGACGCGGAACTCCTGGGTCACCCAGGGATCGAACAGGGTGAAGCCGCGCAGGTGCTGCCGGACGGGCTCCTCCCAGCCCAGCTTGCCTTCCTCGACGAGCCGGGCGAGCTGGGTGGCCGTGAAGCTCTTGGTGATGGAGCCGATCCCGAAGACGGTGTCCGCGTTCACCCGGGAGGCGTTGGCGGGACACTGGCCCGCGTCGTTCGTTCTCAGGCACCCCAGGCACTGGGTGGTGAGCGTCTGCTCCTCCTGGACGATGGCATAGGCCATGCCCGGCACCTGGTACTTCACGTGGAGCCGCCCGGCCTCCTCCCGCAGGGCCCGCAGCAGCGCCGGGGTGACGGGCCGGACAGGGGCTCGGGCCTGCCTGCCCATGCGCGGTGCGGGATGAGGACGGGGCGCTCTGCGCGAACCGCGCGCCTGTCCGCCGGGTCTCGACGTTCTGGAATCCGCCATGTGACTTCCCTCCTGTTGGAGGAAACATGGGGACGGAGAGCGGCGGCGCCAATGAAACACCGTGCCCATGGTTCCCGGAGGAGCTCGCGCGGGCGCCAACTCCCCGCTGCTGCTGGGGCGGCGCCTGTGGGACGAGACGCGGATCGCCTTCTACCGGCAGGTGGACGAGGAAGAGGACCTGATGAGCGCGCCTCCTCACCAGCTCAGCTCCCCGGGGCCGAGCTTGTGCGGGTTGGACTCGAGCCGCACGATGCGCCCATCCGCGATGGAGATGACCCGGTCCGCCATGCCCGCGATGGCCGCGTTGTGGGTGATGACGGCGGTGGTGGTGCCCAGCTCGGTGTTGACGCGCGCGAGCGTCTCCAGCACGAGCTTGCCGGTGACGTAGTCCAGCGCACCGGTGGGCTCGTCGCACAGGAGCAGATCCGGGCGCTTGGCCACCGCGCGCGCGATGGCCACCCGCTGCTGCTCGCCACCGGAGAGCTGCGAGGGGAAGTGGTCCAGCCGCTGCCCGAGCCCCACCAGGCCGAGCGCCTCCTCTGGGGGCATGGGCTTCTCGGCGATCTCCGTCACCAGGGCCACGTTCTCGCGGGCGGTGAGGCTGGGGATGAGGTTATAGAACTGGAAGACGAAGCCCACGTGCTCGCGCCGGTAGCGGGTGAGCTCGCGCTCGTCGGCGTGGGCCAGGTCGTGGTCGTAGTAGGTGATGTCGCCCGCGGTGGGCACGTCCAGCCCTCCGAGGATGTTGAGGAGCGTGGACTTGCCGCTGCCCGAGGGCCCAAGCAGGACGATGAACTCGCCCGCGTACAGGTCCAGGTCCACGCCCCGCAGCGCGTGCACCTCCACCTCGCCGGTGCGGTACACCTTGGTGAGGCCGCGCGCCACGAGCACCACCCGCGCGGGCTCCAGCCGTGTGGGCGCTGAAGGTGTCATGTCCATGGACGGCACGCCTCCCTTCTGGCTCAACGGCCCTGCTCGGCCAGCCGCCGCGAGAGGTAGTCGACGCAGGCGTCGAGCGTGGTGAGCCGCCCGTAATCCGACTCGGGAATGGAGACGGAGAGCTTCTTGTCCAGCGCGATGAGGCTCTGGAGGAAGTCGTACGAGTCGATGTCCAGCTGCTCCCGCAGCGGCTCGTCCGGGCGCAGGGTGGAGGGCTCCATCTCGGGGGCCACCGTGGCCAGGGACTCCAATACGGACTGTCTCAACGCGTCGCGGTTCATAGCTTCTCCGGCTCCTGCAGCAGGCGCTCCACGCGCGCCAGGAAGGCGGCCCCGCGGTGCCCATCGCTCGCGCGGTGGTCCGCGGACAGGCTGACGCTGACGAGCGGGCGCGGGACGCACCGGCCCTCCACCACCCAGGGCACCTCGCGCGCCGAGCCGAAGCCGATGATGGCCACCTGCGGGGGGAAGATGACGCCGAACACACGGTCCGCGCCCGGCTCGCCCAGGCTGGTGACGGTGAGCGTCGAGTCCGCCAGCTCCGAGCTGCGCAGCGTCCCCCGGCGCGCGCGCTGGATGAGCTCGCCCAGCTCGCGCATCAACACACCGGGCGGCTTGTCCGGCACGTCGTGCAGCGCGGGCACCATCACCCCGCCCTGCCGCAACGAGATGACGACACCCAGGTGCACCGCCCGCGAGGGCCGGAAGGCGCCGTCCACCCAGAAGCCATTGAGCTCGGGGAACTGGCGCACCGCGAGCCCCACCGCCTTGAGGTAGAGCACCACCGGGAGCATCCGCTCGGCCAGGGGCAGGCGCTCGTTCTCCTGGCGCAGCCAGTCCAGCGCGCGCCCCACGTCGACGCGGGTGTCGAGGTAGTAGTGCGGAATCTCCCGCTTGGAGCGGGACATGGCCGCGGCGATGGCCCGCCGCATCGCCAGACGCCGCGACTCGTCCGAGACAGCCGGAGCGGAGGCGGGAGGCGCGGCCGGGGCGGCCCGGGCGGCGCGCTCCACGTCCTCGAGGGAGATGGCACCACCGGGCCCCGTCCCCGCCACCGCGGCCAGGTCCAACCCCAGCTTCGCCGCCGCGGCCCTCGCCGCCGGAGAGGCCCTGGGCCGGTGCCCTCCCACGGGCGGAGACACCTCCACCGCTGGGGGCTTTTCGGGCACCGCGGGCTCGCCCTCTCCGCGGAGGTGGGCCAGCACCGTGCCCACCGGCACCTTCGTCCCGGGCTCCACGAGGAGCGCCTCCACCGTGCCCGCCTCGAACGTCTCCACCTCGATGATGCCCTTCTGCGTCTCCACGAGCGCCACGATGTCGCCGCGCTTCACCCCGTCGCCGCGCTTCACCTTCCACTCGACGAGCGTGCCGGCCTCCATGTCCGCCCCCAGCGAGGGCATCCGGAAGTCACCCATGGGCCTCTCCCAGCGTCCGCTTCACCGCCGCGATGATGGCCGGCGGCTGGGGCAGCGCCGCGTCCTCCAGGTGCTTCGCATAGGGAATGGGCACCTCCGCGGTGCACACCCGTTGCACCGGCGCGTCCAGCTCGTAGAAGACGTGCTCCATGATGCGGGCACTGAGCTCGGCGGACAGGCTCCCGGTGCGCCAGCCCTCGTCCACGATGACCGCGCGCCGCGTGCGCGCCACCGAGCCGAGGATCGTCGCGTCATCGAGCGGCCGCAGCGTGCGCAGATCCACCACCTCCGCGTCGATCCCCTCGCGCGCCAGCGCCTCCGCCGCCGCGAGCGTCTTGAAGAGGCTCCCCCCATACGTGAGCAGGGACACGTCCCGCCCCGGCCGGCGGATGGCCGCGTGCTCCAGTTCCACCGCGCCCGCGTCCTCGGACAGATCTCCCTCCATGGCGTAGAGCAGCGCGTTCTCGAAGATGAGGACGGGGTCCGGCTCCTGGAGCGCGCTCCACAACATGCCGCGCGCGTCCTCCAGCGTGGCGGGGGTGAGGATGCGGATGCCGGGGATGTGGGCGAACCAGCCCTCGAAGCTGTGCGAGTGCTGCGCGGCCACCTGCCGCCCCGCGCCCGTGGCCAGGCGGATGACCACGGGGATGCTGAGCTGCCCTCCGGACATGTGGCGCAGGGTGGCGGCGTTGTTGACGATCTGATCCAACGCGAGCAGCCCGAAGTTGACCGTCATGATCTCCACGATGGGCCGCATGCCCCCCATGGCGGCGCCGATGCCCGCCCCCACGAAGGCGGACTCGGACAGGGGCGTGTCGCGCACGCGCTCGGGGCCGAACTCGGCCAGACACCCCTTGCTCACCGCGTAGCAGCCGCCATAGGCGCCCACGTCCTCGCCCATGAGGAAGACGCGCGGATCCCGCTGGAGCGCCTCGCGGACGGCGGCGCGGACGGCCTCGCGGTACGTCATCCGCACCGTGCCCGGTCGTTTCTCTCCGGCGCTCATGGCGCCTCCCTCGGGGTGTAGACGTCGCGGGTCAGGTCCTCCACCGGCTCGAGCGTGCCCGCGTCGGCGAAGGCCAGCGCGTCCGCCACCTCGGCTTCCACCTCACCCTCCAGGCGCTCCAGGTCCCCCTCCGCCAGCAGGCCCGCCTCGCGCATGCGGGAGATGAATCCGATGATGGGATCCTTCTGCTTCCACTGCTCCACCTCGCGCTTGTCGCGGTAGAGCTCCGGGTCGTACATGGAGTGGGCGCGGAAGCGGTAGGTGCGCAGCTCCAGGAAGGAGGGCCCTCCGCCCTCGCGGGCCCGGGCCGCCGCGCGCCGCACCGCGTCCGCCACCGCCAGCGCGTCCATCCCATCCACGGCCTCGGCCGGCAGCCCGTAGCCGGCCGCCTTCACCGTGAGGTCCGTCTGCGACTCGTGCCGGGCGAGCGCCGTCCCCATGGCGTAGAGGTTGTTCTCGCACAGGAAGAGGACGGGCAGCTTCCAGAGGGTGGCGAGGTTGAGCGACTCGTGGAACTCGCCCTCGGCCACCGCGCCGTCACCGAAGATGGCGGCCGTCACCCGGGGCAGCGCGCGCAGCTGATCCGCCAGCGCCAGGCCGATCGCGAGCGGCAGGCCCCCCGCGACGATGGCGTTGCCGCCGTAGAAGCGCCGGGACACGTCGAAGAGGTGCATGGAGCCCCCGCGCCCCCGGCTGCACCCCTCCGCCTTGCCGAACATCTCCGCCATGATGGCCCGTGCCGTCACGCCGCGCACCAGCGCGTGCCCGTGCTCGCGGTAGTGGGACACGAGCGCATCGTCCGGCAGCAGCGCGCGGATGGCACCCACCGCGCACGCCTCCTCGCCGATGTAGAGGTGCAGGAAGCCGCGGATCTTCCCCGCGGAGTACGCCTGGGCGCTCGCCTCCTCGAAGCGCCGGATGAGCTGCATCTGCCGCAGCCACGCGAGCGCCTCGTCCCGCGCGAGCGGGAAGCCGCTGGGCATGTCCGGGCTCATGCGGGGGCCTCCAGGGTGGAGGTGTCGCCCTCGGGCAGGCCCAGCTCACGGGCCTTGAGGAGCCGGCGCATGATCTTCCCCGAGCGCGTGCGCGGCAGCGTGGGCAGGAAGTCCAGCTCCTTGGGCGCCACCACCGCGCCCAGGCGGGTGCGCGCGTGGGCGAGCAGCGCGCGGCGCAGCGGCTCGTCCGGGGAGTAGCCGTCCTTGAGGGAGACGAAGGCCTTCACCACCTCGCCGATGATTGGCTCCGGCCGGCCGATGACGCCCGCCTCGGCCACTGCGGGGTGCTCGAGCAGCACGCTCTCCACCTCGAAGGGGCCGATGAGGTGGCCCATGGACTTGATGACGTCATCGGCACGGCCCACGAACCAGAAGTAGCCGTCGGAGTCCCTGCGGGCGAGATCTCCCGAGAGGTACCAGCCCTGGGCGAAGCACTGGCGGTAGCGCTCCTCCTCGTGGAGGTAGCCGCGGAACATGGAGGGCCAGCCGGGACGCAGCGCCAGCTCGCCCTCGCGGCCCGGCTCCTCCACCACCTCCACCCCGCCGCCGGGAAGGCGCCGGACGATGGCGGCCTCCACTCCCGGCAGTGGCCGCCCCATGGAGCCCGGCTTGATGTCCATGGCGGCGTAGTTGGCCACCATGATGCCGCCCGTCTCCGTCTGCCACCAGTTGTCGTGGATGGGCAGGCCGAGCACGCGCTGGGACCAGAGCACCGCCTCGGGGTTGAGCGGCTCGCCCACGCTGGCGATGAAGCGCAGGGCCCTCAGCTCGAAGCGCCGGGGCAGCGCCTCGCCGGCCTTCATCAACATCCGCACGGCGGTGGGCGCGGTGTACCAGACGGTGACGCGCTCGTCCTGGAGGATGCGGTACCAGCGCTCGGCATCGAAGTCCGCCTCGTCCACCACGCACGTCACCCCGTGCGTGAGCGGGGAGAGGATGCCGTAGGAGGTGCCCGTCACCCAGCCGGGATCCGCGGTGCACCAGAAGACGTCCTCCGGGTGCAGATCCAACGCGAGCGTGCCGGTGACGTGGTGGGCGAGCACGGCCCCGTGGACATGGACGGCGCCCTTGGGCGTACCGGTGGTGCCACTGGTGAAGTGGAGCAGCGCCATGTCCTCGGGGGCCGTGGGGCCGATCTCATAGGTATCCAGGGCCCGCTCCAGGAGGGCATGCAGGGGGTGGGTGCCCGGCTCGCCGCCGCCGTCCACGAGCAGCACGTGGGTGAGCGAAGGCAGGGAGTCGCGCAGGGGCGCCACCTTCTTGCGGTAGAGGGCGGACGTCGTCACCAGCACCCGGGCCTCGCCCCGCTGCAGACGGGCGCGGATGGGCTCGGGGCCGAAGGCGGAGAAGAGCGGGCAGAAGACGGCGCGGTGCTTCAGGGTGCCGAGCACGGTGAAGTACAGCTCGGGGATGCGCCCCAACAGGGAGAAGACACGCTCGCCCGGTGCGATGCCCAGCGCGGCGAGCACGTTCGCGAAGCGGCTCGTCCAGGCGGAGAGCTCCGCGTAGGAGAAGACCTCGCGCTCGCCGTGGCGGCCCAGCCAGAGAAGCGCCGGGTGCCCTCCCCGCCCCTCCCGGCAGTGCCGGTCCACCGCCTCGTGGGCCATGTTGAGCCCCCGTCCTCCGGGGAGCCCGGCCAGCTCGTGCCGGGCCGCCTCCCACGAGAAGGAGGCACGTGCGGCCTCGTAGTCAGGCATGAGGGGAGGCACCCGCCAGCCCGTCCGTGACTTCGTGAGGATCCGTGTGTCCACCCGCCTCACCTCCCCTGGTGAGGTAACTCCGGCCCCCTCGGAGAGGAAGCCCGGCCCGGCTTGCCCCCCACCTCCCGCGGCCCGAGCTTGGAAGCATGCGCTCCGCCAGGAATCATGAAGACTGGTACCGGCCATGGAGCCGCCGCAGCGCTGGGCGGCTACCTCGGGTGGCAACTCGCCCGGGAGCACGAAGCCCGGAGGGATGCACATGCTTCTTGCGAGCACGGGGAGGCCACCATGACCCAACCATTTCCCGGAGAGAGGAATGCACCCGGATACGAGAGGAGACCGGCCGCGGATGGGCCGCACCATGATCCGCTCGGCAGCGTGGTGTGGGCGCTCGTCCTGCTCTGGTCCGGAGTGGTGCTGCTGGCCCAGAACCTGGGCTACCTGGACCGCTATGAACGGTGGGATGCCTGGACGTTGATCTTCATCGGGGCCGGACTGCTCTTCCTCGGGGAAGCCGTCGTCCGCCTGCTCGTACCGGCCTACCGGCGGCCGGTGCAGGGCACCCTCATCTTCGCCATCCTCCTGCTGGCGGTCGGCCTGGGCGAGGCGATCAGCTGGACGGTGGTGGGGCCCATGGCCGTGATCGCCGTCGGCCTGATCGTGCTGGTGCGTGCCCTCATGCCCGAGAGGCGGCTCCCGGTGTGAGCCAGGTCCTCGCGGGAAGAGCCCGGAGACGGAGCGGGCGTCCGCCGCGCTCGCGCGGGAGGCCCTGGACGGATTGCGCCGCATGCCCGCCACCCTGAACTTCGACAGGGAGCAAAAGCCCACCGCCGAAGGAGGGGCACCATGGCGCAAGACCAGACAGACCCGCCCGGGTCCGGCCCGGATGGAACGGAAAGCTCCCACGAGCGTCCCGAGCCCGGGGAGCATGACAGCGCCCCCCGGCCAGCCCAGCTGCGCGTGCGCGACGTGATGAGCCGGAACGTGTCCACCCTCCGGGTGAGCGAGGAGCTGACCGTGGAGGAGCTGCTCAAGAAGTTCCGCCATGTCCAGCACCTCCCCGTCGTCGGGGCGAACAACCGGCTCATGGGCATGCTGACGCGAATGGATGTCCTCGAGGAGGCGCTCCACTCCGGGAGGGAGCGATGGATCCGGGTGAGGAACCTGATGTCCTGCCCGGTGCAGAGCATCTCCGAGGACGAGGAGCTTCCCGCGGCCGCGCGGGCGATGCGAGGAGCCCACCTCCACTCGCTCGCGGTGGTGGATGCGAGCGGCTCCATGGTGGGCATCCTGACCGATGGGGATCTGCTCTCCGCCATGGCGGGCGAGCATGTGCCCGCGCCGAGCGGCCCGTGGGAGCTGCCCGTCGATGCGCTGATGACGCCCGAGCCGCTCGCGCTCGGACCGGATGCGCGGCTGGACGAGGCGGCCTGGACGCTCATCTACGCGGGCGTGCGGCACCTGCCGGTGGTGGACGAGGGGGATCGGCTGTTGGGCATCATCTCCGAACGCGACCTGCGCCAGCGGCTGGGCGGGACAGCCCGGGAGTGGCCCCGTGCCGCTCACGAGGTACTGGAGGAGCGGGTGGGCGAGATGATGACGCCGGAGCCGCTGTTCCTGCGCTCCGGTGCGTCCCTGGGCCGGGCCCTGGAGCTCTTCACCGACGAGCGGGTGGGGGCGCTTCCAGTGGTGGACGAGGATCGGCGGTTGTTGGGAATCCTCTCGTACATCGATCTGCTGCGCTGGCTGCGCGAGCGGCTGGACGCCACCTGGGCACGGGGGCGGGAAGGCGGCGAGCCGCTGGCTCCTCATTAGGTGGGGCGGGGCATCCGCAGCGCGCTCAGGTGTCACAGAGCAGGACGATCTTGCCTGTCACCCCTCCACGGCCGAGCAACTCATGGGCGCGGGCGGCTTCCTCCAGCGGGAGCCGTGCCGCGATGATCGGCTGGATCTTCCCCTGACGGAGCAGGTCCAGCAGCACGGTCAGATCCTCCTGGTACCAGCCGGGTCTGCGCCGCTTGAGCCTCTGGACGCTGTAGAACCGCATCCGCCTTCCGCCGGGGATGAGGCGGGTGGCGGCCTGGATGAGCCCGAAGACCGCCAAGCCGTGGAAGCGGTAACGCCGTCCCCTCGCCAGCTGGCCTCCGCTCAGGGACGAGGTCAAACCGTAGGCCACCACCGTGCCGCCCGCCCGCAGGGCCCTGACGGAGCGCCACAGGTGGGAGCCACCCATGCCATCGAAGACGACATCCACGCCATCTCCCGTCAGGCGGCGGATCTCCTCCACGAAATCCACGTGCTTGTAGTCGATGGGGGTCGCGCCCAGCGCGGTCACCCGTTCATGCGCGGCAGCGGAAGCCGTCCCGTACATCTCGAGCCCGGCCACTCGTCCCAGCTGGAGCAGGGCCGTGCCGATGCCTCCCGAGGCGGCGTGGATCAGCACGCGCTGGCCGGGTTGGACCCGGGCGGCGCGGTGCATCATCTGGTAGGCCGTCATGTAGTTGAACACCAGGCAGACCACTTCGGCGGGATCCAACCCGGCGGGGACGAGAACCAGCTCTTCCTGCGGCAGACAGATGAACTGGGCATACCCGCCCGTGACGGGCAGGGCCCCGACCCGCTGGCCCGGAGTGAACCGGGAGACGCCCGCCCCTGTCTTGTCCACCACCCCGGCCAGATCCCACCCCAGGGTGAAGGGCACCGTGCGCGGTGTCTCGGGATGGACGCCTTCGCGCATCAACAAATCCGCATACGAGACACCCGTCGCCAGGATCTTCACCCGCACCTCACCGGGCCCGGGCTCGGGGAGCGCTTCCTCTCGAAGCTGGAGGACCTCGGGCCCGCCTGGCCGGGTGACGATCACCCGCTTGAACTTCGGGCTCCGCGCATTCCCTGGACGCATCTCCCCCCCTGTTCTCGGCTCCAGCGCTCAACAGATGCGCGGGAGCTGCTCCCCGGACAGCAGGTCCAACAAGCGCTGGCCCCCGAGCCGCGTCCTCAGGGAGACCATGCCCGCGGGCCCCTCGGTGACACGGCCGATGCGCTCGGCCCCGGCCCCGAGGGGATGACGGCGCAACACCTCCCGCGCCCGCTCCGCCTGGGGCTCGGGGACGAAGACCACCATGCGGCCCTCGCACGCCACGTAGAGCGGATCCAACCCCAGCAGCTCACAGGCTCCCGCCACGGACTCGTCCACCGGCACGGCGGGCTCGTCCACCACGAGCCCCACCCCGGCATCGAGGGCGATCTCATTGAGCGCGGTGGCCAGCCCCCCGCGCGTGGTATCGCGCAGGCAGTGCACCTCCACGCCCGCCTCGAGGAGGGCCGCCACCAACGGGGCGAGCGAGGCGCAATCACTCACCACGGGCGTCTCGAAGGCGAGCCCCTCGCGCACCGAGAGCACCGCGATGCCGTGCCGCCCCACGTCTCCCGAGACGAGCACCGCGTCTCCAGGCCTCACGCGGCGGGGATGGACGGACACGCCCTCGGAGACACGGCCCACGCCCGAGGTGTTGATGAAGAGCCCGTCCGCCTTGCCCCTGTCCACCACCTTGGTGTCCCCGGTGACGATCTCCACGCCGCACTCCCGCGCGGCGTCGCGCATGGAGGCCACCACGCGGCGCAGCTCGTCCAGCGGGAGCCCCTCCTCGAGGATGAAGCCGGCGCTCAGGTACAGGGGTTTCGCGCCGGCCATGGCCAGGTCGTTCACCGTGCCATGGACGGCGAGCCTGCCGATGTCCCCGCCCGGGAAGAAGCGAGGCGTCACCACATAGGAGTCCGTGGTGAAGGCCAGCCGCTCCCCTCCGAGCGGCACCACCGCGCCGTCATGGCGCTCGGCGAGGGCCGGAGCGCGGAAGGCCTCCAGGAAGAGCTCCTCGAGCAGCTGGCGCATGAGGCGCCCTCCCCCACCGTGGGCGAGCTGCACGGTGGTGGGACGCTGGAGCGGCACGGGGCAGCTCAGGGCGAGGTCGGCGGACATGGGAGCTGGAACCTCCGGTAGCGGTAGTAGGCGGCGCACGCGCCCTCGGACGACACCATCGTCGCGCCGAGCGGCGTCTCGGGGGTGCAGCGGGTGCCGAACGCGGGGCACTCGGGCGGCTTGAGCTGGCCCTGGAGCACGAGGCCGCTGCGGCACGCGGCGTCCTCGCGTCCTCCCACGGACACGACGTCGAACTTGCGCTCGGCGTCCCAGTCCGCGAAGGCGGCGCGGAGCCCCAGGCCGCTCGCGGGGATGAGGCCGATGCCACGCCACGTCCTCGGCACCACCTCGAACACCTCGCGCAGCATGGCCCGGGCGCTCGCGTTGCCGGCCGGGCGGACGGCACGGGCGTACTGGTTCTCCACCTCGGCCCGCCCGGACTCGAGCTGCGCCACGCACATGTGGATGCCCTGCAACAGGTCCAACGGCTCGAAGCCCGTGGCGACGATGGGCACGCGGTACGCACGGGCGAGGGGCTCGTAGGCCTCCATGCCCATGATGGTGCACACGTGGCCCGCGGCCAGGAACGCATCCACCTTCCGGCCGGGGACCGAGAGGATGGCTTCCATCGCCGGGGGCACCAGGACGTGCGCCACCAGCAGGGAGAAGTTGCGCAGCCCGCGCCGCCTGGCTTCGTGGACGGCCATGGCGCAGGCGGGCGCGGTGGTCTCGAAGCCCACGGCGAAGAAGACGACCTCGCGCTCCGGCAGCCGCTCGGCCAGGGCCAGCGCGTCCATGGGCGAGTAGACGATGCGCACGTCCCCGCCCGCGGCCTTCACCGAGAGCAGATCCCTCCCCGAGCCGGGCACCCGGAGCATGTCGCCGAACGAGCAGAAGACCACGCCGGGGCGCGAGGCGATGACCAGGGCCTTGTCCAGCAGCTCCACCGGCGTGACACACACCGGGCAGCCGGGGCCATGGAGGAGCGTGAGGCCCGGCGGCAGGAGCTGGTCGATGCCGAAGCGGACGATGGCGTGCGTCTGGCCGCCACACACCTCCATCAGCGTCCAGGGCCGAGTCACCCGGGACTGGAGGGCGCGCGCATAGCGCCGGGCATCCTCCGCGCCGCGGTACTCGTCCACGTACCTCATCGCGGCTCCTCCTCGCGCAGCGCGTCCGTCTCGCCGAGCTGCTCCAGGTAGGCGAAGACACGCCGCGCGCCCTCGGGGTCGACGCGGCTGATGGCGAAGCCGGCGTGCACCACGACGAAGTCACCCGGAGCGGCCTCGGGGACATAGGCCAGACACACTTCCTTGATGACCTTGCCGAAGGCCACCCGGCCCATGCGCAGCGGGCCGTCCACCGTGGAGAGCACCTCACCGGGGATGCCGAGACACATCCGCGCATCCTGCACCAACGTCCCCGGGAGTCCATCCGGCCCCGGGGCAACCGACCGTCATGGGACGGACAGTGTCATGGAGAAAGGGCGGAACGAAGGGAGGGACGCTATGCTTCCAGACATGGACCAGGACACCGACCCTCGGCAGCGTGAGCGGTACTTCGAGCTGCTGCGCGCCCAATCTCCGGCGGAGCGGCTCCGCAAGGCAGCGGCGCTGACACAAGCGACTCGCTGGATGGCGGAGGTGGGTATCCGTCAGCGCTTCCCGAACGCGGATGAGACCGAGGTGCGGGTGCGGCTGGCCGAGCGCCTCTACGGCCGAGAGATAGCTCGTCGCCTCTTCGGCGCACACGCCGCCCTGCTGCCATGAGCGAGCCGGCTGTCATCCAGGTCGCACTCCAGTGTGCCGAGGCTTTCGAGCAGGTGCATGCGGGCTATTTCCTCGGAGGAAGTCTGGCCAGTTCCCTTCAAGGTGAGCCACGCGCAACCAACGACATCGACTTCGTCGTGGATCTGCAGCCGTCCCAGGTCGACGCATTGAAACAAGCGCTGGGGAGCGACTTCGAGGTCGATGCGGAGGCGCTGCGAGAAGCCGTCATGCGCCGGGCGTCCTGGAACATCTTCCACCTGCCGACGGTGACCAAGGTGGACCTCTTCCTGCTGCGTCCCGGTGCATTCGACAGGAGTGAGTTCTCTCGCCGCCGCCGGGTGGTCCTGGCGGCCGACGGTAAGGGGCTCTACATCAAGAGCCCCGAGGACTCGGTGCTACGAAAGCTGCTGTGGTTCCGAGAGGGAGGAGAAGTCTCCAGTACCCAATGGCGAGACGTGGTGCAGATTCTCCGCCTTGCTGCCGGAGCGCTCGACGGAACATATCTGCGGGAGTGGGCCCGCCAACTCGGTGTACAAGAGTTGCTTGCACGGGCCATGACGGAGGCGGGGTAACACCACACCGGGAATGCCGGGTTGGGCCTATGCGCTCCCGGGCTCCACGTCCGTGTTGATCTCGAATCCATCGGCCAGCGACAACGGGTAGAGGGCCCGGTGGTTGACGTTGGGGTGATACACCGCCAGGTAGACTTCACCGGAGATCCGCACCCAGGCCCGTCTGGGTGGTGCGGGTTGCGCACTCAGCCAGGCCTCGGCTTCCTGGAGCGTGTCGAACGAGGCAACGGCAGCGGGCGGGCTGTCTTGCTCGAGACTGGCGAGGTAGTACTCGAGCTCGCGAGAGGGGGGCAGGTAACGGCCGTTCGTCTCGCGATCATACGCGACGGTGTGGTACCTGCCCGCGATCAGGATGCTGGCACAGTGGGGAGGACTCGGGTGGTTCCTCAGCCAAGCCTCCGCCTGCTCGCGTGTGTCGAAAGAGGCAACCACTCGAGGTGGCTCGTTGGAGTCGAGCTCCCGCGAATAGCGCTTGAAGTCGTCGAGCTGCCCGGTCGAGTCGATGAAGTGGAGCGCGTCGATGATGACCAGGGCAAGCGCTCGCTCTCGCTCTGACTGGGATTCGCCGCGGAGCTGCTCGAAGAAATCCGCTGCCCTGCGTACGAGTTCCTCGGTGGTCGCGGCGAGGCGAGATGGATTTCCGGCCTGGAGCCGCTCACGGTAATCCTCGAAGCGATAGGGTTGACCGGTAGCGGAGATGAAGATCAGGACATCCCTCGCACAACCCAGGATTCGTGCCTGCTCGGGAGACTGCTCCTCCTTCCAATAGCGCCCGACAAGTCCCTGTGCCTCGTTGAGGGTGTCGAGGATCGTCACGGCGACACCTGCGCCGTGGCGGGCCAGTGAGAAAACTCATCGGCTGGATTCTCTAAAACCGTAGACATCGAGCCCGGACTTCACACCCGCGCATCCTTCGGAGTCAACTCCACCTCCGGACAACGCGACTGGGAGTGAAACCAACGCGCCATGGAACCGGGCCGCCATGAGCGGCGGTGGCACGCCTCGCTTCTGGTCCGCCACATCCGCGCATCCTGCACCAACGTCCCCTGGAGTCCACCCGGCCCCGGGGCAACCGAACGTCATGGGACGGACACTGCGTGACCAGGCACGCAAGCCTCCTCGTACCCCCAACGCTCTTCGGCTTCACCCTCGACCAACAACCGCTTCACCTCAGTCCAGGGAGTGGAGGGTGGTACATCCAGGACGATGAGTCCGGGAATGTGACTTCGCTCGCTCAGACACCCCAGCATGGCGAAACGTTCGATGGCCATGGGCACCTCGGCGACGTCATAGAGGAGCAGCCGGAGGGTGGCATGGCCTGAGCGGCGGATGACCCGTCTGAATCGCCACACCCCCTCCTCCGGATCGGCCGCCACCACATCCCCGAGAGCAAGGTCCCAAGCGAAGAAGGGGATGTTGTCCACCTGGAAGAGCCCTCCTTCCGTGGGAAGGACCCACAGGCTTTCCTCGGTCGTGGGTGGATATCCATCCTCATCCTGCTCCAAATGGACGAGCATCTTGACGTGAGCGGTAGAGGGACGCACGGACATGAAAACCTCTCCTCACTCGGTCTTGTCACTCTTCTTGAGATTGCAATCCCTACAAAGAACCTGACCATTATCGAGGAAGGGCATGCGCATGGAGTTGAACGGGCATAGCACAAAGCTGCAGGCGAGCGCCTTGAACGCGGGCCGCGACCGCGACCTGTCCCAGGGACAGTCCTCCATCATTCGGGGGGTACTGCCGGGGTGAAAACACCTCGAAGCCCCGCGCACGCAACCGCGCCTGGACATCCCGCAGCAGGCGCGGGTTCTGGAAACAACCGCCCGAGAGCACCACGCGCGGCAGGCCCACCCGCACCGCGATGGACTCGGCGAGCACGGCCAGCGCGGCATGGAACCGGGCCGCCATGATCGGCGGTGGCACGCCTCGCTTCCGGTCCGCCAGGAGCTCCCGGATGAGCGGCTCCCAATCCGCTACCGCGGGCGCTCCGTCTCCCAGCGGCAGTGGATAGGGCTCCGCCTCCCCTTCCCCCGCCGCGTACTCGAGCGCCATGGCCGCCTGTCCCTCGAAGCCCGCACGCGCGCGAATCCCCGAGAGCGCGGCGACGGCATCGAACAGCCGGCCCATGCTGGTGGTCCTCGGGGACTGCACGCCCCGCTCGAGCATCGTCAGGAGAACCTCTCCCTCACGCGCCGCGAAGGCCTCGCGGAGGTGCTCGACGGCCCCCGCCCCTTCCACCTCGTACAGCAACCCGAGCGCCGCCCGCCTCGGCTCGCGCAGGGCCCGCTCGCCGCCCGGCAGGGAGAAGGGACGCACGTGCGCCACGCGGCGAAACCCGGCCCCCTCGACGACGAGCGCCTCCCCTCCCCACAACGTGCCATCCGTGCCGAGCCCGGCTCCATCCCAGGCGAGGCCGAGCACTGGACCCGAGAGTCCGTGCTCGGCCATGCAGGCCGCCACATGGGCGTGGTGATGCTGCACACGCACGAGCGGCACACCCCATGCGCCCGAGAGCCGCTCGGCGAGCCGCGTGGAGGCGTAGTCCGGATGGAGGTCGCACGCGAGCGCCACCGGACGCGCCTCCAACAACCGCAGCAGATCCTCCACGGTCCGCTCCAGGAGCCGCGAGCCCTCCAGCGAGCCGAGATCCCCGAGGTGCTGGCTCACCACCACCTGCTCGCCCACGCACAGGGCCACCGTGCTCTTCAACTGTCCCCCCAGCCCCAGCAGGCACGGGGCCCCCGGAAGTGGCAGCGGAAGGGGCGCATACCCGCGGGCACGCCGCAGCACCTGCAGCCCCTCGGGCGTCATGCGCGCCACGGAGTCATCCACCGGGCGGACGATGGGCCGGTCATGCATCAGGAAGCAGTCCGCCACCTCGCGCAGCCGCTCCAGGGCCTCCGCCTCGCCGGTGCAGAGGGGCTCGTCGGAGAGGTTCCCGCTGGTGCACACCACGGGGCGGCCCACCGCGTCGAGCAACAACCGGTGCAGCGGCGTATACGGCAGGAGCGCCCCGAGCCAGGGATTGCCGGGGGCCACGTCCTCCACGACGCCCTCCCCCGCCACGCCGGGCGCCCGCCTCCGGAGCAGCAGGATGGGCGCCGCCGAGGAGGTCAGCACCGCCTCTTCCTCCAGGGACACTCCGCACACCGGGCGCAGCGCCTCCAGGGAGGGAAACATCACCGCGAAGGGCTTCTCCGGGCGGTGCTTGCGCTGGCGCAGGAGCCCCACGGCCTCGGGGCTCGTGGCATCCACCAGCAACTGGAAGCCGCCCAGGCCCCGGAGGGCGAGCACCCGGCCCGAGCGCACCGTCTCCGCCGCCTCCCGGAGCGCCGCGTCTCCCTCCGCGAGCCGCGCCCCGTCCGGCGACAGCAGGGACACCCGTGGCCCGCATACCGGGCACGCGATGGGCTGGGCATGGAAGCGCCGGTCCCGCACGTCGCGGTACTCGGCCGCGCAGTCCGCGCAGGGCTCGAAGCGCCGCATGGCCGTGCGCGAGCGGTCGTACGGCAGGGACTCGATGAGCGTCCAGCGAGGCCCGCAGCGCGTGCAGTTGGTGAACGGATAGCGGAAGCGCCGCTCCCCGGGCGAGGCCACTTCCGCCAGACACTCCGGGCAGGTGGCCAGGTCCGCGGGCACGGCCGGCCTCGGAGGAGCCTCCGCGTCGCTCTCGAGAATGTGGAAGGCGTGCTCGTGCTGGAGCGGCACGTCGGAGACGTCGACGCGCGTGAGCCGGGCCGCCGGTGGGGCCTCACTCGCGAGGGCCCTCACGAAATCCTCCACGGCGGTCACGGGCCCTTCCACCTCGATGCGGACCCCATCGGTGCGGTTGCGGACCCAGCCGCCCAGCCCCCGGGCCGTGGCCGCGCCATGGACGAAGGGCCGGAAGCCCACGCCCTGCACCACCCCCTGCACGGTGATGGCCCGCCGCACCATCCCCTACTCCACCTCGATGGAGGTGATGGCGAGCCCCGTCTGTCCGAGCTGCTCCCCCTCGGTGCTCCCACAACCGGGGCACAGCAGCAGGTGGTGCTCGGGGGCATAGGTGCGGCCACACGTCCGGCAACGCGCCTCCACGTGGATGAGGTCCAACAGCAGCCGCGCTCCTTCCGCGCTCGTGCCCCGGGCGTGGGCGGTGAAATGGAAGGACAGGCTGTCGGCGGACAGGGACTCGGTCTCCGCCACCCAGCCCCGCACCACGCGCACGCGCGAGGCCCCCTCGGCCATGGAGCGCTGGAGGACGGTCTCGAGCACCTGCCGGGCAAGCGTGGACTCATGCATGACGGTGCTCCTCGCCGGAAGAGAAGACGGTACGAAGGACCTGCTCGGCGGCGCGCGGGACGGCGGCGGCCACCTCGGGCGAGAGCCCCCGCCGGAAACGCTCCGGCCGGGAGATGCTCACCCCGACGACGCGGATGGACGGCGACACCACCGAGGGCGACAGCAGCCGCGCCAGCGCCACCGCCTGCGCCACCCCGAGCCCGTGCGTGGACATCGTGGAGAGTCCCCGCTGCTCCAGCTCGTCCGGCTCCAGCACGAGCACCTCGCCCGCGGGGGCGGCCAGCACCGCGTCCACCAGCACCACCGGGGCCGGTGTCTCCAGCAGCGGCAGGAGCGCGCTCGGCTCGGGGGCGCACAGCAACTCCAGGTGCCCGGGGGCCCCGCGCGAGCGCAGGTGCTCGATGACGGCGAGCCCCACCTGATCATCGCCGGCCGCCGCCTGCCCGAGTCCGATGACGCGTATCCGTCCGCTCATGTCCGCTCCACCTTCAGGGTGAGGAAGTGCGTCGCGCAGGAGATGCACGGGTCGTGGTTGCGGATGGCCTGCTCGGCCAGCCGGGTGGCCTCCGCATGGGCCCGCGAGGCGAGCTGGGGCGCCAGCTCGCGCAGATCGTCCTCGATGGAGAGCTGATTCTGCGAGGTGGGCGGGACGATGCGGGCGTCCAGGATGGCGCCGTCCGCGTCGAGCGTGTAGCGGTGGTAGAGCAACCCGCGCGGGGCCTCGGTGGCGCCGTAGCCCGTGGCGGCCCGGGGCGGCGTGTCCACGTGGGGCACCGTGGGCTCCGCGTACTCCTCGATGAGGCGGATGGCCTCGGTGAAGGCCTGGAGCATCTCCACCAGCCGCACGAGCAGCGCGCGGAAGGGATTGCGGCACGGCACGGACAGCCCCACCCTCCGGGCGGCCTCCTGCACCGAGGGATGCAGCCTGTCGAAGTTGAGGTTGAAGCGGGCCAGCGGGCCGCACAGGTAGGCGCCCCGCCCCACGCGCCGCGCGTGCAGCGCATGCGTGTACGGCACCTGCTCCTCCACGAAGTGCGCGTCCCACTCGCGCACGTCGATGTCCAGCCCCTCCGAGGACACCACCCGTCCCCCGGTGATCGGGTACTCGCTCGGGTGGCGCAGCGAGACGAACTCGTAGGCGCGCTCCAGCTCCGGAAAGGGGAAGCGGGCCATCCACTCCAGTGACTCGGCGGTGGCGTCGCGGCCCCAGCGCAGCTCGGGGAGGAGCGGCTCCAGCTCGGCGCGGGTGGGGGCCTTGTAGAAGCCGCCCACGCGCACGTTGATGGGGTGGATGGACCTGCCGCCCATGAGGGCGACGAGCGAGTTGCCCGCCTTCTTGATGCGCAGGCCCCGCTGCACCCACTCGCCATGCTGCTTCGCCATGGAGAGCGCGTCCGGGTAGCCGAGGAAGTCCGGCGCGTGCAGCAGGAAGACATGCAGCCCGTGACTCTCAATCCACTCGCCGCAATAGAGGAGGCGGCGCAGCGAGCGGAGCGGCCCCTCCACCGTCACGCCCAGCGCGTCCTCCACGGCGAGACAGGCGCTCATCAGGTACGCCACCGGGCAGATGCCGCAGATGCGCGAGGTGATGTCGGGCGCCTCCAGGTACGAGCGCCCGCGCAGCAGGGCCTCGAAGAAGCGGGGCGGCTCGAAGATGGCCAGGCGCACGTCCGTGGCCTTGTCGCCCTCCAGCCGGACCGTGAGCGAGGCCTCGCCCTCCACGCGCGTGAGGTAGTTCACATCGAGGGTGCGCGTCTTATTCGTCATGGCGCTCGCTCTCCTCGCGGAAGGCGGGGGCATTGGCGTTGAAGTTGCGGAAGGAGCGGACGAGCTCCGTCTCCGAGCACCCCGCCGCCTGGAAGGCCCGCGCCAGCGAGGGCGTGTTGGGCACCTCCATGGGCCCGAAGCAGCCGTAGCAGCCGCGGTGGTACGTGGGGCAGAGGGCACCACAGCCGGCGTGGGTCACCGGCCCCAGACAAGGCGTGCCCGTCACCATCACACACACGTTGCCGCGCAGCTTGCACTCCACGCACACGCTGTGCGCCGGGATGTTGGGCCGCCGCCCGTTGAGGAAGGCGCTGAGCACCTCCAGCAACTGCCGCTTGTCGATGGGGCAGCCCCGCAGCTCGAAGTCCACGGGCACGTGGTCCGCGATGGCGGTGGAGGTGGCCAGCGTCTCGATGTACTCGGGCTTCGCGTAGACGGTGGAGAGGAACTCGCGCACGTCCCGGAAGTTGCGCAGCGCCTGGATGCCGCCCGCCGTGGCGCACGCCCCGATGCTCACCATGTACCGGGACACGCGCCGCACCTCGCGGATGCGCTCGGCGTCCGCGGGGGTGGTGATGGAGCCATCCACGAGCGACACGTCGTAGGGCCCCTTCAGCGCCGTGCTGGTGGCCTCGGCGAAGTACGCGAAGCGCATGGCATCCGCCAGCGCGAGCAGCTCGTCCTCCATATCCAACACGGTGAGCTGGCACCCGTCGCACGAGGCGAACTTCCACACGGCGAGCGAGGGTCTCTTCCGGCGGGCCATCTCACACCTCGCGGAGGTTGATGAAGGGGCGGAGCCGGTCGTAGGAGAGCACCGGCCCGTCCTTGCACACGAAGAGCGGGACGAGCTGGCAGTGGCCGCAGAAGCCCACCGCGCACTTCATGTTGCGCTCCAGGGACAGGTGGATGCGCGAGTCGGGCACGCCCTGGCGCTCCAGCTCGCGCACGGTGAAGCGCATCATCACCTCGGGCCCGCACATCAGGGCCACGGTGCGCGACGGCTCCATCTCCACGTCCCGCAGCAGCGCGGGCACCACGCCCACGTGGCCCTTCCACTCAGGGCCCGCCTGGTCCACGGTGACGAGCACCTTCAACCGGGGGTCCGCCCGCCAGCGGTCCAGCTCGCGGCGGTACAGCAGCCCCTCCGGCGTGCGAGCCCCCACCAACACGGACACCCGGCCGTACGCCTCGCGGTGGCGCAGCAGGTGGAGGATGGCGGAGCGCAGCGGGGCGAGTCCGAGCCCTCCGGCCACCACCACCACGTCCAGGCCCCGCGCCTGCTCCAGGGGCCACGGCCGGCCATAGGGGCCTCGCACCCCCATCCGCCCTCCCCGGCCCACGCGGCGGAGCGCCTCGGTGACGGAGCCCACCGTGCGAATCGTGTGGAGCAGCTCGCCCGGGCGCGCCGGGTCTCCGCTGATGGAGATGGCCACCTCCCCCACCCCGAAGGCATACAGCATGTTGAACTGGCCCGGCTGGAAGGGAAAACCCCCGGGACGATCCGACACATCCAGCGACACGGTGAACGTGTCCGCCGTCTCGCGGCGGAGGCTCCGCACGCGCAGGGGCTCGGGCATCATCGGGCCGCCTCGTAAACATCCAACCGCTGCATGCGGACGCGCTCCAGGCGCTCGTAGAGCTGGCGCAGCAGGCGCATGGCCAGGGCGGGCTCCAGCACGGGGTGCTCGGGACTGGGGCCGCGCAGGCACGCGGCGCCGAGCGCGAAGGCCTCCACGGGCTCCACGGCCCGCGCGTCCAGGTGCCAGCGGTAGGGAGGAAAGAGCCAGGACAATCCGAGGATGTCGCCGGCCTTCAGAGACTCGAGCTGGCGGGGCCCCTGCCCGGGAACGGTCAGTTCCAGCGACACGCGGCCGGAGCGCAGCAGGAAGAGCGAGTGGGCCTCGTCCCCCTCGCGCAGCAGCAAGGCGCCCGCGGGGAAGGACACCTCGCGCACGTCACAGGCAATGGCCTTCACCTGCTCGGGGGACAGTCCGCGCAGGAAGGGGTGCTCCTCGAGGGGCGGCAGCGGGGAAGCCATGGGTCGTCTCCTGTCACGCGCCGGGCCGGGCCCCGTCGGTGGCGCGGATGGCGGCCACCTCCTCGGTGATGTCGATGCCCACCGGGCACCAGGTGATGCAGCGCCCGCAGCCGGTGCACCCCGAGGTGCCGAATTGATCCCACCAGCTCGCGACCTTGTGCGTGAGCCACTGCCGGTAGCGCGAGCGGGTGGCGTGACGGACGCTGCCGCCGTGCAGGTGCGAGTGGTCCAGGGTGAAGCACGAGTCCCAGCGCCGCCAGCGCTCGGCCACGCCGCCGAGCAGGTCCGTCGTGTCCTCCACCGTGGAGCAGAAGCAGGTGGGGCACACCAGGGTGCAGTTGGTGCAGCCCAGGCAGCGCTCGGCCACGTTGTCCCAACGCGGGTGCTCCAGGTTGCGGTAGAGCAGCTCCTTGATGTCCGTGGTGTCCATGGCGCGGCCCATGCTCCGGGCGGTGCGCTCCACCACCGCGTCCGCGGCCCGTGCGTCCGGCTCCCCGGCGGGCACGGCGCCCACGCGTGCCAGCAACGCCGCGCCACGCTCGCTGCCCGGCTCCGCGAGGAAACGGTGTCCCCCCTCGAGCAGCTCGGTGAGGGCCACGTCGAAGCCGGAGGTGACGCGGGGGCCGGTCTTCATCGAGACACAGAAGCAGGTGCCTCCCGCCTGCCCGCAGTTCACCGCCACCACGAAGAGCCGCTCGCGGCGCGCCGCGTAGTCCGGATCCTTGTAGGGCCCCTCCAGGAAGGTGCGGTCCTGGACGGCGATGGCGTGCAGGTCACACGAGCGCGCGCCGATGAGCGCCAGCCGGGGCGGCTCGGTGGACTCCGGCTCCACCTGGAAGCCCTCCTCCTGGCGGTGCGCCCGGAAGAGCCGCAGCTTCGGGAGGAAGAGCAGATGCTTCCAGGACCTGGGGCCCACCGAATAGCCGAAGAGCGCTCCATCCTCGCGCCGGGCCAGCCGGTAGGTGCCCGCTTCCTGCACCTCCGTCATGCCCCGGGGCAGATCCACCACTCCGCGGATCTCCGCGTGGTCGATGGCACCGTCCCGCACGGTGGGGCCCATCAACCGCCAGCCATCGCCCCGCAGTGCCACCAACAGGGCCTCCAATCCCTCCACGGACAGGACAAAGCGCTCCTTCACGGCTTCAGGCATACGGCCTCCGGGAACCGAGGACTCGGGTGCGCGGCCCGGCAGCCTAGGCACCGGCCCCGTGCGCTCGCGAGCGACGGCGGGCCCGCCCGTCATCCGGCGAACGCTCGCGGCCTCTCCCTTCACTCACTGGACGTCCGCCTCGTCCCTCCGGGCAGGGCCCGCGCGCCCGAGCTGGAGGCTTCCTCCCTCCCGCGGCCTACTCCACCCGCCGCGGGGTATAGGCCACGCCGTCCTTCACGCTCGCACCGGGGTGGACGATCACCTGGGCTCCGGGCTCGAGCCCCTCGAGGATCTGCGCCCGGAGCCCGTTGCGCTGCCCCACCTTCACCTGCCGCAGCCGCACCCTGCCCGCGTCCGCGACGAACACGGCCCAGCCCTCGCCCCGGCGGAACAGCGCGTTCTCCGGCACGCTGACGACGTCCTGGCCTTCCCACAGCGTCATCCGCGTCTGCACCCGGAAGCCATCTCCCAGCGAGGCCCGCCGCTCCAATGGCTCCTCCAGCGAGGTGATGACGTTGACCCGCTGCTCCTCCACGCCCAGCGCGGACGTCTCCGTGAAGGCCGAGGGCTCCACGCGCAGCACCTTGCCCTCCAACGGGTAGCCCCCTCCCCACTGCAGGATGCGCACCCGGGACCCGGGCTCCAGACGGACCGCGTCCTCCGTCAGCACGTCCGTCACCACCTCGAGCCGCCGCGGGTCCCCCACCTCCATCAGGGGCGCCCCGGCCGCCACCGTGCCCTCGCTCTCCTGCGTCACCTTCAACACCCAGCCGTCCACCGGTGAGCGGACCTCCAGCACCTCGTCGTTCCCCCCGCCCGAGCCGCCTACGCCCTGGCCCTCGGCCCGCATGCGCAGGAGGGCCGCGCGAGCCCCCGCCAGCTCCTGATCGGCCACGCGCACCCCGGCCCGCGCCGAGGCCAGCGCCTGCGCGCGCGTGCGCACCTCCGTCTCCGCCTCCTCCAGCGTGCGCGAGGGGATGACGCCCGCCTTCGCCAGCGTCCGCTGCCGCTTCAGCTCCGAGCGCGCGAAGTTCAGCGCCTCGTTCGCCCGCGCCAGCTCGGCCCGTGCCTGCCGGCTCGCCGCCCGCGCCGCCCCCACCCGCGCCTCCGCCTGCGCCCGGCTGCGGGGATCCAACAACTGCGGCTCCAGCGCCGTCAGCCGCGCCACCGTCCGCCCCGCCTTCACCTCGTCCCCGGGCTCCAGGGTGATGCGCTCCAGGTGCCCGCCCAGCGGCGCCGAGAGCACATACCGCTCCTTCACCCGCGTCCTTCCCGGCTCGGTGACGGTCACCTCGAAGGGGCCCCGCTCCACCGGCGCCAGCTCCACCTCCACCGGCTTGGGCAGGAAGGCCCGCACGAGGCTCCCCACCAGCAGGAGGGCCAGCAGCACCAGGAGTCCTCTCTTCACCCATTTCATCGCGCGCCCCCTACTCCCGCGTCTTCAACACGCCGATGAGATCCAGATGATCCAACCGCCGCCGCACCAGCAGCGCGCTCAGCAGTCCGGCGCCCAGCACCACCAGCACGGCGAAGGCCGAGGAGGCGGGGGTGATGAAGGTGGGCAGGCGGATCATCTCGGTGTCCACCAACGCGGAGGACATGGCCCGGGCGATCCACCGCCCCAGCAGGAGCCCCACCGGCAGCGCCAGCAACAGGCTCACCGCCAGCTCTCCCAGCAGCACCCAGGAGATCTCCCGGCGGGTGAAGCCGAGCACCCGCAGCGTGGCCAGGTCCCTGGCCCTCACCGCGAGCGTCACCCGGGCATTGTTGTAGACGATGCCCACCGAGATGATCACCGCGAAGATGGAGAACGCCAGGGTGAAGACGAGCAGGACCTGGGCGTTGGTCTCCTCGAAGTGCTGCCGCGCCAGCTCCTTGCGCGCGACGCCCAGGATGCCGGGCAGCTGCTTGAGACGGGCCTGGAGCGCGTCGAGCTGGAGAGGATCCACCCACAGGGTGGCGGCGGAGACGGTCCGCTCCTCCCCCAGCAGCCGCGCCATCGCGTCCAGATCCATGTAGGCCGACAGGCCGATCCAATCATCCACCAGCCGCGCCACGCGCACCTGGAGCACCTGCCGCTCGCCCTCGAGCACGTGCATCCACACGGTGTCTCCCGCCTCCACGCCCAGGCGCCGGGCCAGCTCGCTCCCGAGGATCAGTCCGCCCCCCTCCAGGGGCACCTCGCGCAGCTTCGAGTCCAGCACCCGCCGGTGCGCTCCTCCCGCGGGCAGTCCGGACACCACCACCTCCCGGCTGAGCGGCCCCGCCTCCAACCGCACCGGCAGCTCGCGCAGGGGCTCGCCGTGCCGCACCCCCGGGAGTTGCTCCAGCTCGTGGACGGCCCGCGCCGGCACCGGCTCGCGGAAGACGACCACCAGGTCCTCCCGCTGGACGAGCTCGTACTGCACATCCATCACGTAGCAGACGGAGTCCACGAAGTAGCGGGTGACGGCGGGAATGCTCACGGCCAGGGCGATGCCCAGCACGGACATCATCAGCCGCAGCGGGCGGCGCTCCAGGTCGCGCAGCACCATGCGCCCGCTCTGCGAGAGCATCCGGTGCAACCCCATCCGCTCCAGCACGGTGGGGCGGTAGCGGGGCGGCGACTCGGGCCGCATGGCCTCCGCGGGCGGCAACCGCACCGCCCGGCCCACCGAGCTCAACGCCCCCAGCGCCGCGGCCAGGGCGTTCAACGCCACCGCGCCCGCCACCGTCCTCCACTCCAGCCGGTAGACGAACACCGGGAAGTGGAACACGTCCATGTACACGCCCGTGTAGAGCCGCCCCAGCCACGTCCCCAGCCCCACCCCCACCCCGGCCCCCAGGCCCACCACCCCCAGCACCAGCTTCAGGTAGTGCCACCCCACCCGCGCGTTCGAGTACCCCACGGCCTTGAGCGCGGCGATCTGCTCGCGCTGGATGCCCACCAGCCTCGACAGCACCACGTTGACGAGGAAGGCCGCCACGGCCATGAAGATGAGTGGCATCACCCGGGCCTCGACCTCCAGGCCCTCCAGCTCGCCCTCCACGATGCGGTGGGACAGCTGCTGGTCACGTCCGTACGCGCCCACGCCGCCATGGGGCGCGAGCACCCGGTCCACCGCGTCCAGCACATCCTCCGTCCGGGCCCCGGGAGCCAGCCGGAAGACCACGTCGTTGAAGGCCCCCTCCATGTGGAAGGCCGGCGCCATCACCTCGCGATCCATCCAGAAGACGCCGAAGTGCCGCTCATCGTCGTTGAGCCCTCCGGGCGCCGCGGCGTAGATGTACTCGGGAGACAGGGCCACCCCCACCACGCGCAGCTCCGCCCGCCGGCCGCCCAGCACCGCGACCACGGCGTCTCCCGGCTCCAGCCGGTGCGCTTTGGCGAAGGCCTCGCTCACCAGCACCTCGTGGGCCTGGCCCGGCGCCACCCTGCGGCCGCGCAACACGTCCAACCGGTTGAGCCGCGGCCCCTGCCCTCCCGGGATGGAGACGATCCGCCCCGACACCGGCTCGGCCATGCCCGGCATGTCCAGCAGCACCTCCTCCACCAGCCGCGCCTCCACCTCGGCCACGCCCGGCAGCGTCTCCAGCTCCGCCAGCACCCGCTCCGGCGCGCGCTCCAGGCGGGCGAACACGTCCGCGAAGCGCGAGCCCTCGTAGTACACACGTTGCGAGGCGGCCATGGACTGGTACGTGCTCAGCGCCGTCACGTAGACGGCGATGCCCGCGGCCACCACCAGGGCCACGGTGAACACCTGCCCCTTGAGGAGCCCCAGATCCCTCAGCAGCTTGCGATCGAGCGCCTTCACGGTGGAAGGAAGATGTTCACTGAAGAGCCCTCCGGCTCCTGCGCTCCGGGGAGGGAAACACGCTCAATGGCGCACAGCCGCGCTACACTCGCCCGCCGTGCCAGCGGACGACACCCGGAGACCGGAGCCCACGGCTTCACCCGACGCGCAGTGGGGCAAGGGGACACGCGCCCACGAGGAGCGCATCTTCCTGGAAGGAGCACGGCCCCGCGGGTCGGAGCTGGCCCGGGCGTTGCGCATCTTCGGCGAGTGCATCAAGGGCTTCCGCACGCTGCACTTCGTGGGCCCGTGCGTGACGGTGTTCGGCTCGGCGCGCTTCGGCCCGGAGCATGGGGCCTACGAGCAGGCGCGGCGCATGGGAGCGGAGATGGCCCGGCAGGGCTTCACGGTGATGACGGGCGGCGGGCCCGGCATCATGGAGGCGGCGAACCGGGGGGCGCGCGAGGCGGGCGGCCGCTCGGTGGGCTGCAACATCCAGCTGCCCCATGAGCAGAAGCCCAACGCGTACCTCGATACCTTCGTCGAGTTCCGTTACTTCTTCGTCCGCAAGCTGATGCTGGTGAAGTACTCGTACGCCTTCGTGGCCTTCCCGGGCGGCTTCGGGACGATGGATGAGATCTTCGAGACGGCGGTGCTCATCCAGACGGGGAAGATCCGCGGCTTCCCGCTGGTGTTGATGGGCCGGGACTACTGGCAGCCGCTGGTGGACTTCCTGCGCGGGACGATGCTGGCCGCGGGGGCCATCGACGCGGAGGACGTGAAGCGGCTCGTCATCACGGACTCGGTGGAGGAGGCGGCCGGGTACATCCGCGAGTGCATCGGGGCGAGACCGGAGTTGCTGCGTGCCGGACCCCGGCGGAGCAGGCTGCTCGGCGAGCGCTGAACCGGGCCCGGAGCGGCACGGCGGGGAGCCCTCCCGGGCGGGGTGCCCGCTCCGGCCACACGTCCCATGCTTCCTCGAGCACCCGCTCGGCATGGCATGAAGCTCCACCCCCTCACCTTCCTCCAGGAGTACCGGGCCGAGCGCGCCATCGCCTCGCTGCGCCAGTTGGAGACGCCCGTCGTGCTCACCGGCGCGCAACTGCGGCGGCTGTCGGACTCCCAGCGGCCCTCGGGCCAGCTCCTCTTCGGCACGGCCGCGCTGCCGGCGTCCGTGTGGCTGTTCATCCTCCCCTTCGCGGCCGGGATGCTGCTGCTGGAGGAGGCGCGCAAGGCCTGGGTGCGCCGCACGGGCCTCGCGCCTCGCGCCGTGCGCTCCCCCCCGCGGGCCCGGGTGTTCGGACTGCTCGCGGCGGGACTGCTGGCCGCGTCCGGCGCCCGGGCCAAGGCGCCTGCCGAGCCGGTGGAGCTGGAGGTCTTCGTCCGCGAGGGGTGTCCGCGCTGTGAGGACGCGAAGCGGTTTCTCTCCCAGCTCCAGGCCGAGCGGCCCGGGCTCCAGGTGCATTACCGCGACGTGGTGAGGGACCCCGAGGCACTCGCCCGGCTCCAGGAGCTGGCCGGACAGCGGCCCGCGGGAGGTCTCGGCGTGCCGGCCTTCCACGTGGCGGGGCGGCTGCTGGTCGGCTTCAACGGCCCCGAGACGACGGGCCGGCAGCTCGTGGCCCTCCTCGAGGGACAGGCCCCCGGAGCGCCGGACGCGGCCGTGTGTCCGGTGGGCGGGGAAGCCCCCGGGTGTCCACCCGGGGGGCCACTGGACTCCATCGAAGCGCCCTGGGTGGGCCGGGTGAGCCTGAAGGACTGGGGCCTGCCCGCCTTCACCCTCCTCATCGGTCTGCTGGACGGATTCAACCCGTGCGCCATGTGGGTGCTGCTGTTCCTGCTCTCGCTGCTCGTCAACCTGCGCAGCCGGCGGAAGATGCTCGCCGTGGCGGGCACCTTCGTGCTCACCAGCGGGCTCGTCTACTTCGCCTTCATGGCGGCGTGGCTCAACGTCTTCCTGTACCTGGGCCTCTCGCGCCTCACGCAGGTGGTGCTGGGAGCGGTGGCGCTCGTCATCGGCGTGCTCAACGTGAAGGACTTCCTGGCATTCAAGCGCGGGCCCTCCCTCTCCATCCCCGAGAGCGCGAAGCCGGGCCTGTATGCCCGCGTGCGGCGGCTCCTCCAGGCGAGGTCGCTGCTGCCCGCCCTCGGCGGCGTGGTGGTGCTCGCCTTCCTCGTCAACCTCGTCGAGCTGGCCTGCACCGCGGGCCTCCCCGCCGTCTATACCGAGCTGCTCGTCCTCCAGCACCTGCCCACCTGGGGGTACTACGGGTACCTCGCCCTCTACAACGTGGCCTACATCCTCGACGACTCGGTGATGGTCCTCCTCGCCGTGGTGACGCTCGGGCACCACAAGCTCCAGGAGCGCGCCGGGCGCTGGCTCAAGCTGCTCAGCGGCTCGGTGATGGTGCTGCTGGGGTTGCTGCTGCTGCTGCGCCCCCAGTGGCTTACGTTCTAGTCAGGGGCCCGGCGAGGAACAGGAGGCGCATCATGGACGCGGCACGCAAGGCAGTGGTGATCGGCACCGGCGCTGGAGGCCTCGCGGCGGCGGGCTTCCTCGCGCGCTCCGGCTTCGACGTCACGGCCCTGGAGCAGGGTCCTCACCTCGGGGGCAGCCTCGCGCCCTTCGAGCGCCAGGGCTTCACCTTCGATGTCGGCATCCACTACGTCGGCCAGTGCGGTCCGGGTCAGTTCATGTCCAGGCAGCTCGCGGCCCTGGGACTCGACAGCTCGGCCCTCTTCAGCGAGCTCGAGCCCGACGGCTTCGACATCTACCGCTTCCCGGACTTCGAGGTGCGCAACTGCAAGGGGCTCGAGCGCTTCCATGCGCGTCTCCAGGCGCTCTTCCCGGAAGAGGAGGCGGGGCTGGCCGGGGTCTTCGGACTCCTGGGGCGCGTGCGGCAATTGATGGCGCTCGGCGTGCGGCCCCACGACGGAAGGCTCCATGCGTCGGACCTGGCGCCCCTGCGGGCCGTGCCCGCGCTGTGGCACTGGAACCGGAGGACGTGGGGCGAGCTCCTCCAGCACCACCTGAAGGACGAGCGGGCGCGGGCGGCGCTGTCCGCCATGTGCTTTGACTGGGGCCTGCCCCCGGGCCGGGTGGCGGCGCTGGCGGCACTCGGCATCATCGCGGACTATTCCGACGGGGCGTACTTCCCCAGGGGCGGCGGCGGTGCCCTGCTCCAGGCCCTGGTGGACGCCGCGCGGGGGCACGGCGTCACGTTCCGCACCCACGCCGCGGCCCGGCGCATCCTCGTCTCTCAGGGGCACGTCACGGGTGTGGAGCTGGAGGACGGAGAGCCCTTCGAGGCGGACGTCGTCGTGTCCGACGTGGATCCCACCGTGACGCTGGGCCACCTCGTCGGGCCCGAGCACCTGCCCGCGAGGCTCCGCGCGCGCGTGGCCCGCACCGAGCCCTCGTTGGGAATGGCCGTCGTCTACCTGGGCCTGCGCCGCGACCTGCGCCAGCATGGCATGAGCGCCGCGAACCTCTGGAGCCACCCGGCCACGGACCTCGATGGCCAGTTCGAGCCGCTCGGCCGGGGCGAGCTGCCGCCGGAGCTGTCGCTCTTCCTCTCGTCCAACTCGCTCAAGGACCCCACGGGCTCCCTGGCGCCGCCCGGGTGCTCGACGCTGGAGGTGGTGACGTTCGTCCCCGAGGCGATGTTCGAGCGCTGGGCCTCCCTGCCGGCCGGCGCGCGGGGAGAGGACTACCCTGCGTTCAAGGAGCGACTCGCGGACCGGATGCTGGATGAGGTGGAGGCGCGCTTCCCAGGCCTCGTCGGGGACATCGCCGTGCGGGAGGTGGCCACGCCGCTCACCTGGCTGGATTCGCTGCGCGCGCCGCATGGAGGCGTGTACGGCCCCGCGATGACGCCGCGGCAGGCCGGACTCCACCGCTTCCGCACGCGCACGCCCGTGGAAGGCCTCTTCCTGGCCGGCCAGGGTGTGCTGTCGATGGGAATCTCTCCGGTGCTGCTGTCCGGAAGGCTCGCCGCGCATGCCGCCGAGCACTACACCGGGAAGCGCGGCCGGCTCCGCCACCACCTGGGCGAGGGACGGGCGTGGTACTCCGAGGCGGATGCCCCTCCCTTCTGAGTCCGTTCCCCTCAGGAGACGGCCTCGAAGAGCTCCTCCTCCTGGGCGAAGTGGAGCTGGAGGATGGCGCTCAGGCCATAGAGGAGCCGGCGCAGCTCGCGCTGCTCGGCGGCATCCGGGCCCTCCTCGGCCAGGTCCGACACCCGCCGGTGGAGGAGCCGTCCGAGGTGGGCGATCTCCCGGTGCGTGTGGCTCATGCTGGCCAGCGGATCCTCCCCGCCCAGCAGCCGGGCCAGGGTGGGATAGAGCCCGGTCTCGTCGCTGCGCTCGTGGGGGAGCAACCGCTCCTCCAGCACCCCTTCCAGCGTCAGCAGCTCGGCCTTCTGCTGCCGTGGCGCCAGCGCATCCAGCCGATCCGCCAGGGACTGGATGCGCTCGAGCACGGGGCGCAGCTCCTGGTGCTCGGCCTTCAGCCGGATCACCGCTTCGGCCGGGAGCGCATGGTGCGCCGGGAGCAGGCCGCCCCCGCCCAGCGCGCGCAGGGCGTTGAGGATGGCCGCCGTGTCGATGCCCTCCTGCAGGATGGCCCCCGCCACCGGACCCAGCAGGCCGGCGGCCGCGACGCCCATGGCCACCAGGGACAGGCCCATCCCCAGCAGCACGCTCTGCAACGCGATGGCGCGGACACGGCGGGCCACGAGCAGCGCCTCCACGAGCCGATCCAACCGGTCCACCAGCACCACCACGTCCGCGGCCTCCGAGGACGCCCCGGAGCCGCGCGCCCCCATGGCCACGCCCACGTCGGCCGCCGCCAGCGCGGGCGCGTCGTTGACGCCATCGCCCACCATCAGGGTGACGCCCGCCGTGCGCTCGCTGAGCACGGCCTGGACCTTCTCCTGGGGGCTGCGCTCGGCGAGCACCGCATCCACGCCCAGCGCCGAGGCGATGATTCCGGCCACCTCCGCCCGATCCCCGCTCACCATGACGAGCCGCTTCACCCCCGCCTTGCGCAGCAGACGCAGCGCCCGGGGCGTGTCAGGGCGGATCTCATCGGCGAGCAGCAGCGCCCCAGCCAGCTTCCCGTCGATGGAGACGAAGACGCCCGAGCACCCCTCGTAACCCATGCGCCGCAGCACCGCGCGCGTCCACGGCGAGAGAGGCCCCGCCCCCTCCACCCAGGCATGGGTCCCGAGCTTCAGCCGATGGCCCTCCACCACGCCGCTCATGCCGGCGCCTGGAGTCTCCGCGGACTCGGTGGGCAGCGACAGGCGCAGTCCCCGCTCGCGCGCGGCGGAGACGATGGCACCGGCCATGACGTGCTGGGAGACCTGCTCCAGCGAGGCGCTCAGCCGCAGCAGCTCCTCCGGCTGCGCGTCTCCCGTGGTCTCGATGGCCGTCAACCGGGCCTGACCGGTGGTGAGGGTGCCCGTCTTGTCGAACAGCAGGACACGGGCGCGGGCGAGCGCCTCCAGGGCCGCCCCGTCCTTGATGAGCACGCCGCGCCGGGCGGCCCGGGAGATGCCGGAGACGATGGCCACCGGGGCGGCGAGGATGAGGGGACAGGGCGTGGCCACCACCAGCACGGCAAGCGCGCGCACCGGATCTCCCGACAACACCCCGGCGAGCGCCGCCAGGGCGAGCGTGAGCGGGACGAAGAGCAGCGCGTAGCGATCGGCCATGCGCACGAAGGGGGCCTTGGAGGCCTGGGCGGATTGCACCAGCCGGACCACCCCCGCGTAGGTGCTCTCGGCCGCGGTGGAGAGGACGCGCAGCTCGAAGGGCGGGCCGGCGTTGACGGGGCCACTGCGCACCCGCTCGCCCTGCGGGTGAGAGACGGGGAGCGACTCGCCCGTGAGGGCGGACTCGTCCAGCACCGCCTCGGCGGAGAGCACGAGCCCATCCACCGGAATCACCTCGCCCCCCTTGATGAGCAGGCGCTCGCCGGGCCGCAGCGCGTCCACCGGCACCTGCACGAGCCCGCCATTCTCGTAGCGGGTGGCCACCTTGGGCGCCCGGCCGAGCAGCGCCGTCAACTCCCGCCGCGCGCGGGCGCGGGCATGCTCCTCCAGGGCCCTTCCCGAGGAGAACATGAGGGCGATGATGATGCCCGCGAGGAACTGTCCGAGCGCCAGCGCCCCCGCCATGGACAGCAGGGCCACGATGTCCACCCCCATGCGGCCCCGGCGCAGGTCATCGATGATGGACACCGCCACCACGAGCAGCACGGGGACGGTGCCGGCCGCCCAGGCGAGCTCCATCACCCGCGGGTGACCGAGCCACCAGGCCAGACACCCCACCAGCAGCCCTCCCGCCGATACCCCCAGCGGCCCCGCGCTCCCGAGCCAGGAACTCCTCATGCCTGGAAACTAGTACCCGTGGATGGCTGGTGGACGGCGGCTCCCATCCTCATCGTCCATGGAGACGAAAGGAGTCCGCCATGGCCTGGCTCGGCAACGTCCTCGAGCCCATCCTCAACGCCCGCAGGGATACGCCCGACTTCCGGGACCGCCTCTACGAGGCCACGCTGGTGGAGGTGCCCCCCGTCCTCCCGCTGGAGGAATACCAGGCGTACGGCGTACCCATCCTGGACCAGGGCAAGGAGGGCGCGTGCACGGGCTTCGGCCTGGCCACCACCGCCAACTACCTGTTCCGCAAGCTGGGGCGCAGGCCAGGCAGTGGCTCCCGGCCCGAGCCACCGTGCGTGAGCCCGAGGATGTTCTACGAGATGGCCCGCCGGTACGACGAGTGGCCGGGAGAGAACTACGAAGGCTCCAGCTGCCGCGGGGCCCTCAAGGGCTGGCACAGACACGGCGTCTGCGCGGAGGAGAAGTGGACGTACGATCCGCACTGCGAGCAACCCGGCGTCCTGACGGATGAGCGCGCGGCCGACGCCATGATGCACCCGCTGGGCGCCTACTACCGCGTCAATCACAAGGACCTGGTCTGCATGCACAGCGCGCTCTCGGAGGTGGGCGTGCTCTACGCCTCCTGCGCGGTGCACGCGGGCTGGATGGAGGTGGGCGGCGATGGCCACATCCATCGCGGCACCGAGCTCAAGGGCGGGCACGCGTTCGCCATCGTCGGCTATGACGCGGATGGCTTCTGGATCCAGAACTCCTGGGGCCCGGGGTACGGCAGGCAGGGGTTCTGCCACCTCGGCTACGGCGACTGGCTGGCCAATGGCTCGGATGTCTGGGCGTTGCGCCTGGGCGTCCCCATCAGCCGCGAGCAGGCGGCCCGGGTCACCGGGAAGACCCGCGCCGCGGTCGCCGGTGCCCATGAGAGCTATGCCTTCGCCGAGCTGCGCCCGCACATCATCAGCATCGGCAACGACGGCCTCCTGCGCCGTGGCGGCACCTATGGAACGGGCCGGGCCGATGTCCGGCAGCTCCTCGAGCAGGACTTCCCGCGCATCACCCGGCACTGGCCCCAGAAGCGGTTGATGCTCTACGCGCATGGCGGATTGGTGGACGAGTCCTCGGCGGTATACCGGGTGGCGCTCCACCGGGAGAAGCTGCTGAGCAGGCACATCTACCCGCTGGAGTTCGTCTGGAGGAGCGACTTCCTGACGACGCTGAAGAACCTCCTGCGGGACGCGTGCGGCCGGCGCACACCCGAGCGGATGCCTCGCGGGCTGAAGGAGCTCATGGAGGACCGGTTCGACGACATGCTCGAGCCGCTGGCGCGCCGGCTCGGCGGGAAGGCGCAGTGGGAGGAGATGAAGGAGAACGCCACGCGGGCAACGGCCTCGGCGCGCGGCGGGGCCCGGTTCGCCGCCGGGCTCCTCGCCGAGCTGCGAAAGAAGGAGCCCTCGCTCGAGCTCCACCTCGTGGGACACAGCGCGGGCGCTGTCTTCCACGCCCCGCTGGTGCAACTGCTGGCGAGCCAGGGACGGATCGGCCAGGGACCCCTGGAGGGGGAGACGGGACTTGGACTGCCCATCGCCTCCTGCACGCTCTGGGCGCCAGCCTGCACCACGGGGCTCTTCAAGGAGACGTACCTGCCCCTGCTCGAGAACGGCGGCATCGAGCAACTCACGGTGTTCACGCTGACCGAGGAGGGCGAGCGCGACGACACGTGCCTGGGCCTCTATCACAAGTCGCTGCTCTACCTGATCTCCAACGCCTTCGAGCCGACGCCCCGCATCCCGCGCATCGCCGATGCCCGGGGCCAGCCGCTGCTGGGCATGGCCACCTTCATCCAGCGCGACGAGACGCTCCGCGCGCTCTTCCAGGACAAGGCCCGGTGGGTGCTCGCCCCCAATGACGTGGCGCTCGATCAGCCCGGCGCGTCCCGCGCCAGGAGCCATGGCGGCTTCGACGACGACGCGGCGACGCTGAGCTCGACAGTCGCGTACATGGAGCAGGTCTCGGCGCGGGTGGGCACGGGGAAGGCCCCGCCAGTGCCCGTCCCCACCCCGGCGTGAGGTGTGCCAACGGGGAGGCGGCGTCATCTGGTGCACAGCAGCCCATCCCCGGAGGTGGGCGAGGCGGGAACCCGGCACGTTCCTACAATACTGCCACAGCCGTAGGGAGGCCGCATGGCGAACGAGCAGATGACCCCGGCGCTGAGGAGCCTCGTGACGCGGCATCCGCCCATGGACACCGAGCGGCTCTGGGATGAGATCTCCGAGGCGGCCTGGAAGCTGCCCGGCTCCCGCGGAGAGAAGGAGCTCCCGGGAGAGCGCGTGGCCCGGCTGCGCGAGCGGCTGCACGGAGAGCTCATCGCCTTCCACCAGCGGCTGCTCATCACCCCCTACACCCGGGGGGACATGCCGTGCGCACCGGGATGCGCGCTGTGGCGGGTGGACATCCCGCTGACGCTCTTCCCCAAGAGGGACCAGGGCTTCTCCCGGCTGGAGTGCCTGGTGGAGTTCCGCACGGACAGCGAGCGCACGGACTGCTTCCGCGTCCTCAGGCTCTTCCCCGAGGAGCGGAGCACGGTGCTGGCGCACGCGGAGATGGGGGGCATGCTGGCGCTGGACGTGGGCGCGAAGGTGGGCGTGCCGCTGCCGGTGATGCCGGGAGTGAGCCTCACGGAAGAGGTGGCCGCACGGGTCTACGGCAAGGCCGTGATCGGCCCGTTCATCTACCAGGCACGCCGCACCTGCGTGGAGACGGAGGTGTTCGAGGGCACGAGCGCGCGCTGGCGGCTGGATGACACGAGCTCGCCCGAACGCGTGGGAGTGGAGGGCCATCACCTCTCGGTGGTGCTGGAGGTGAAGCAGGGCGCTCCTTCCATCCACGCCGCAGGCTACCTGGAGGCCTACAGCGATCTGCACTGGCTGACCGCGACGGTGGGCGGCTTCTGGCAGAACCTGAAACAAGCCCTGCGCGACTTCTTCAAGCGCGGCGCCCCGGTGCAGGCCTACGGCGACTGGTGCGACATCCTGGCGTCCTCCACCGCTTCCGAGGGGAAGCAGGCGGGGTGAGCGCAGGTGGACACCGCGCGAACGCGGACCTGCGCGCCTTCGTGGCGGCGCTCGCCATGCTCTGGGCCGCCCCCGCCTCCGCGAGCGAGGAAGCCACCGCGAGCGAGCGGGCACCACGCTGGTCCTTCAGGGGCGAGGGAAGCTACTACTCCCTCCCCGACGACACCGACTATGTCCTCTGGCGCGCGCTCGCGGACCGGGGCCTGCTCCACCTCGAGGCCCGCTACAACGCCGAGGCGCTCCATACCCTCTCCGCCTTCCTCGGCGTGAACTTCGCTTTCGGCGAGAGGCTCCGGCTCGAGCTCACGCCCCTGCTGGGCGGGATGGTTGGCAGGACGAACGGGCTGGCGCCCGCCCTCGAGCTCGGCCTCTCCCTCTGGAAGCTCGAGCTGTACTCGGAGATGGAGTACGTCTTCGACCTGGGAGCGCCGGAGGCCAACTTCTTCTCGAGCTGGACGGAGCTCTCCCTCTGGCCCGTGGAGTGGGCGCGCGCGGGCCTCATCTTCGAGCGCACCAGGACCGTCACGACGAGCTTCGACCTCTCGCGAGGCTTCCTCCTGGGGCTCGCGTACCGGCACGTCTCGGCGGCGGTGCACGTCCTCAACCCGGGGGCGGAGGACGTCTACACCATCTTCTTGCTCGCCGCGGAGTGGTAGGACAGCCCCCTGCCCGCGCACTCAATACAGCATGACGGCCACCAGCAGGCTGGGGCGCTCCCCGTACAGCTTCGGAACCGGCAGCCGCCAGTCCCCGCCGGGCAGTGGCCCCACGGACGGCTGCTCGCATTCCAGGGGCCGGAACTCCACGATGGGCGAGAGGGTCAGCGTGGCGCTCCAGCTCCCATCCGCCCCCGGCCAGAGCCGCAGACCCTCCGCGAAGAGCTCCATCTGGATGCCCGGCGGCGGCACGACTCCGGTGTCCGCCCGGTTCGTGATCACGACGGTGTCCATGTACTTCCGGGCGGGACCGGCGGAGCTCGAGATCCCCATGCACGCCCCCGGCTCGAGGCCGGCGATGTTGACCAGCACGGGCAACACGTACACGCCCTGGATGGCGTCCCGCAGGGCGGGAGGCAGCCGGCCCCCCAGCGAGACCCGCCACGCGGGGCCTTCTCCCGCGCCTGAGGCCACCTGCTCGAGCGGGAGCATCGCGAGGCTCCACTCCCCCCTTCGCGCTTCCTCCAGGTGCCCCTGCTGGATGGGCTCCCGGCGCAACTGGTAGCCGTAGTCCGTCAGGATGGGTTGGCGGGATGAGCCCGTCTTCGGCTCGTCCAACCCCGGCAGGGACACCACCGCTCCCGCGAGCCGCGGCCAGGCGGAGACCAGCAACATTCCGCTCGAGAGCTCCTGGCCTCCGATGACCAGCCGGGTGCGGGAGTACTTCTCCGCGTGGATGGACAGGGCGAAGGGCCTGTCGGACAGCGCATCCACGGAGAAGTACTCGGCGTTCTTCTCGTTCTGCCGGACCTGCCCCGTGAGCGGTACTTCCGTGACGAGCTGGAAGTCCCCGCGCACGCCGGGCAGGGTCTCGACCTCACGGAACGGTGGGTAGATGAGGAAGAAGATCAGGGCGCAAACCAGGACGACGGCCCGGGCCGCGAGGGTCTCGCGTGGCCGTGTGGACGGGCGTCGCAACCGCTCCGCCGCCAGGACGGAGATGATGACGAACGTCTGGTAATTGCTCACGATGGACACGCTCGCGACCGTACTGGCGAACAGCATGTGGAGCGCACCGGGCCAGGGATGGGCCCACCACGCCCACATGCTCAGGAACCAATCCAGGGTGTGAGGGAAGACCGCACCGCACAGGACCGCGAAGGCGTACACCGTGGCAGGCTTCGACTTCGCGCGGAAGCAGCGCACGCCGAGCTGGACGAGGCCTACGGTCAGCAGCCACTCCAGCAGTGACGCCACCAGGAGCACGGTGAGGAAGACGAGCCACCGGGAGATCCCCAACAGCCTCGCGACCTCGGCCTCCTGATTCAGGAGCGTCGCGGCCTCCTCCGTTATCAGCACCACCAGGTGGAGCACCACGCAACCGATGATGAGCGTCCCGCTGCGCAGCACCGAGGCACGCCAGTCCTCCCGTCCCTCCGCCGCGGCGGTGATCGCGGCACGCCTTGCCACCCTCCATCCCAGGATCAGCCCCCAGGGGACGAAGACGAACGGGAGATTGTCGATGATGAGCCAGAGCACCTGGCCCTCGAAGACGGTGGGCCAGCGCACGGTCACCACCTCGGGGTAGTTGGTATAGAGCCAGTAGGTCGCGATCAGCAGCCCGAGGGTGAGGCTCCACGCCAGCCCCGAGACGACGCCCACCTGGGCACCGGTGATGATGCGCGCGCGGATGGTCACCTGCTCCCGCCGCAGCCGGCGCTCCCGGACGATGTTTCTCGCGAGGCGCGACCAGTGCTCGGCAACGCCCTCGGCCGGGCGTTCCGCCTCCAGCAGGTCCGCCAGCAACTCCAGCGCGAGCGGCCGCTGCCGCGCGGCCTCCAGCGCGCCCTGGAGCCTCCCGAGCGCATCCGGCTTCGCCAGCTGGACGAACGACTTCCTCGCCGCGCCGCGCACCACCTCGTCCGGATCCTCCAGGGCCAGCGTCAGGCACCGGGCGGCGAGCTGGCCCGAGCCGTCCCGCAGCTTCCCGCAGGAGCCCGCCGCGCCGCGCCGCACCGACAGGTCCGGGTGCTCGAGCAACCCGAGCACCAGCCGCACGGAGCGTCCCTCGCCGGACTCGTCATAACGGGCCGCCCAATACGCCACGGAGTCCGCCTGCCCGTGGACGCTGCTGCGCAACAGGAACTCCGCCTGCTTCTCGTCGAGCCTCAGCCGCTCCTTCCAGGGGTCCACCCGGTCCTCGAGCTGGGGGGCGGTCAGCAGCCAGTCGGGGTTGGTGCGCCACTGGGAGCCCTCGCTCAGGGTGGCCACGAAGTTGCGCGTCGCGCGGAAGCGCACGAAGTCCTCGTCGTCGGACAGCCAGGAGCTGGCGATGGTGATGAGGTGCTCGTGCAACAGCTCGAACCACTCCTCGCCCTTGCGGTGCTCCACGCGCAGCAGGCCCTGCCCGGTGAGGTGCTCGAGCACGGCGCGGACCTCCCCCTGTTCCGCCCGCACCGGGCCGGCGAGCAGATCCTCCACGCGCAGGGCATACCGGGTCCGCTCCGAGGAGATGAGGGCGTCGAGCACCAACCGCACCAGCAACATCCGCTTCTCGCCCAGCCCGCTCGTCACCCGGTGGACGTACCCGCCGAGGATGCCGTCCACGCCGCCCAGCCGCTCCAGGTCCTCCCGCGTCAGGTGCACGGGCAGACCCCGCCGTGCCACCACGTCGCGATACAGCTCGGTGCAGACGATCTGGAGCACGGGTGGATCGAAGTTCCAGCCCGCCAGCAGATCCACCAGGTGGTTGACGAAGGCTTCCTCGTAGGTGACGTGCGCGTGCTGCAACGGCCGGACGATGGCCTGGCGCGCGCCATAGGCGGTGAGCGGCAGCAGCCGCAGCCCGTAGCGGGTCAGCTCGGGCAGGGTGGCGCGCAGGTCCTGCAGCTCGGCGTAGTAGTCCTCGCGCAGGCTGAAGACGAGCCGGAGGTTGGTGGCATGCTCCTGGGAGATGCGGCCCAGCAGCCTCATCAGCTCCGCCCGTGCCGCGGGCCGCTCCCGGAAGCGGACGAAGAACTCCTCGAACTGGTCCAGGACGATGACGAGCGGCGCGCGGGTGGACAGTTCCTCGAGCATGCGCTGAACGCGCTCCTCTGGCGCACGGGGCGCATTCTCTCCGGTCAGCCCCGAGCCCGGGAGCGCGGCGGCCAGGGCGGCGCAGATGTCGTCCACCGGTGACTCCAGCAGGCGGATCCGCAGCGGGAGGAACCCGCGCTGCCGCAGCCGGGGGAAGAGGCCGGCGAGCAGCAGGGACGTCTTGCCCAACCCCGAGCGGCCATACAACACGAAGGTCCGGCCGCGGGTGAGCCCGGCCAGGACCTCCTGCACTTCGTCCTCGCGCCCGGAGAAGCGGCCCTGGTCCGGCTCTTCGAAATAGGAGAGGAACTTGTAGGGAGGGTCGGACGGTCTCATCGCGCCTCCTCTTCCAACCGCGCCGTCAGCGCCTCGATGACCGCGGCCGGCTCCTCGCGAATCCATTGGACATTGAAGGGCGCCCAATAGGCGGCATCCACCTGCGTGGCCTCCGTGGACACGAAGAAGCAGGGCCCCTGCATCGACGCCTCGCCCACCTCGAGCAGGCCCGCCAGGCGCCGTGCGAGGGAGTCGCGCGGGGAAACACCCAGGAAGAGCAAGCCGCGGCCCATCTGGTGGATCAGATCCACCACCTCCGAGCTCGCGCGGGACAGCCGCTCCCAGAGGAGATGATCCCGGTCGGTCTCGGTGAGCGCGAGCGAGGAGGCCTGGGTGAGGGTGCCCAGCACGTTGACCAGCAGCGGCTCGGCGTGCTCGCCCGGCAGGGACTGCTCCACCCGGTTGAGCACGCGGGACAGCTTGCGGGCGCGCTGGAGCGCCTCCTCCATCAGCCCGTCGAAGTGGAGGTAGAAGATGCCCGGCACGTCCCAGGTGGCCAGCTGCCGCATGCACTCGGGCGGCTCCGCGTGCTCGCATGCCGTCTGGAGCGACTCGATGAGCTCATAGCGCCGGCCATTGCGCTGGTAGTGCTGGCAGATGCGGGCCAGCAACAAGGTGAGGTACCAATCCCGGGCTTGCTCCATGCGCAGCAGCTCCTCCTCTTCCGGATAACCACACTCCCGCGCGAGGCGGTGGATGAGCTGGCCCAGGGTGGGCGCGAGGAGACGGGTCTCCTGGCCACGCCGCCTCGACAGCGGGGTGAGCCGGTGCAGGCCCGGGCCCACCACCGGCAGACAGCGCCCGTGGAGCAGGCCGCGCACCAGCGCCTCCGGCAACCACGGCGTGGACCTGGCCTGTACCGGCTCCACGCGCTGCGGGGCCGGGGCGGGAGCGGGGCGGATGTCGAAGAGGCGCTCGCAGCCGGGGCTGAGGTAGAGCATGGGGGTGATGAAGCCCCGCACGGTGTCCCCGCTCGCGTTGATGCGCAGCGAGCGCCGCGCCTGCTGGACCGCGATGGCCACGTGTCCGGGGGCATGGCCGGTGAGCAGCTCCCGGTAGAAGCTGTCCGCGAACCGGATGGAGACCGTGTCGGAGATCTCATACCGCATGGCGATGACGGCGGGCACGCGCGCCGTGCGTACCAGGAGGGGGCCCAGCCCCGAGAGCGTCCTCGAGACAGAGGGCGACGCGCCCAGGCAACAGTTGAGCAGCGCGAGCCGCAGGTGCTGCCCCTGCACCAGGCTGGCGAAGGTGGCGGCATCCATCCAGAAGTCGCCCAGCTCGGAGGTTTCCCGGTTGAGGCGCAGGGAGAAGCCCTCCTCGCTCACCTCCCCATGGCCGATGTAGTGCAGCACGTCCCAGGGCCCGGCCTTCAGCTCCTCCAGGAGCCGATCCGGTGTCACCCGCCCTTCCACCAGCCCGGTATGCAAGGTCTCGCCCAGGCTCCGGGCCACGCTGCGCAGGTTGTTCCACTCGTATTGGACCTGGAGGCCGGAGCCCTCGGGAATGACCACCAGCACGCGCAGGGGCCGCTGCGCGGTGGGGGGCAAGGAGATCCGCGGGGAGCCCCGGGGCGGAGGGCGCAGAAGGCAGTAACGCAGGTCCGTTCCGAGGAAGCTGCTCGCGAGCTCGTCGTGCAGGGCCTCCCACGGCAGGCGCTCCACCGTGGCATCCGGCGGGATGTCCAGCCACACGAACAGGGGGTGGGACTCGTCCGCCTGGCGCTCCAGCGCCTCGAAGGCCTCGCGGATGCCCGGTGGGCGCAACGCGTTCCACAGCTGGCTGCCCACGTCCTGGAGATCCGACCGGGTGCAGATGCCCTGCTCGATACGGGCGATGACGCCCCGGGCCCGGGAGCTGGGGGACAGCTCGAAGCCAAAGGGCCTCTCGAGGGGCGGAAGGTCGCCCGCCAGGAACCGCACCTGGAAGCCCGCATCGGTCTGGAGCAACTCGAAGCGGCACTCCAGCGCACCCGCATCCTGCTCAAACGCCATGACGTGCCCTCGTCAACATCCGACGTCACCGGGGCGAGCCTCCGAAATCTCACCGTGTCCGCGCGGCCTCCAGCAGCAGGCGGCGCTCGGCGGCGGCCACCACCCGCCGCGCCGCTCCCACCGCGCCCGGGTCCACCGAGATGGAGGTGATGCCCGCCCGCACCAGGTGCTCGGCGAACTCGGGCCGGTTCGAGGGCGCCTGGCCACACAGGGAGCACGTCACCCCCGCCGCCCGGCTGGCGTGGATGATGCGGATGATCGCATCCAGCACCGCCGCGTCCGACTCGTTGAACAGCTCCGCGCACATCTCCGAGTCCCGGTCCACCCCGAGCATGAGCTGCGTGAGATCATTCGAGCCGATGGAGACGCCCGTCACGCCCAGCTTCGCGTACTCGGGGATGCGGTACACCACCGAGGGCACCTCCGCCATCACCCACCGCTCCAGCCCGCGCTGACGTCCCAGGGGACTGGCATCCAACAACTCCAGACACGCCTCCAGCTCCCAGCGCGTGCGCACGAAGGGAATCATCACGTGCAGGTTGGGGGACTCCTCCCTCACCCGCGCGAGCGCCTCCAATTCCAGACGGAACACCTCCGGCTCACGCAGGTAGCGGTAGCAGCCGCGGAAGCCGATCATCGGATTGGCCTCGACGGGCTCGTACTCCACGCCGCCCTCCAGCCCCCGGAACTCGTTGGTGCGGAAGTCCGTCGTCCGGTACACCACCGGGCGCGGATGGAAGGCCCGGGCGATCTCCCGCAGCGGGGCCACCATCCGCTCCAGGAACTCGCGCTGCCGTCCCTCGGCGATCAGCTTGCGCGGGTGGATGCCGCCGAACGCATCGGTGAGCAGGAACTCCGCGCGCAGGAGCCCCACCCCATCCACCGGCAGCGCGGCCGCCTCGCGCGCCTGCCCTGGCAGGGCCAGGTTGACGTACAGCTTCGTCGCCAGGGGCTCGGGCTCACCGGCCACGACGGCCCGGGGCGCCTCCACCGGCCCCACCGCCTCCACCCGGGGCGCGGTCACCTCCTCCACCCGGCCCTCGAGCACCTCGCCCGAGCCGCCGTCCACCGTCACCTCCTCGCCGTCGCGCAGCACCCGCGTGGCGCTGCGCGTGCCCACCACGCAGGGCAGGCGCAGCTCTCGGCTGACGATGGCCGCGTGGCTCGTCATGCCGCCGCTGTCGGTGATGATGGCCACCGCCCGGCGCATGGTGGCCACCCAGTCCGGTGACGTCATGGCGGCGACGAGCACCTCGCCCTTGCGCAGCGTCTTGCCTTCCTCGGGGCCGCGCAGCACCCGCACCTTCCCGGTGACACGGCCCGGCGAGGCGCCCAGTCCCGTCACCAGCGGCGGCTTGCGCGCCTCCTTCCCCGGCTCGGGCGTGGCCCCGCCCAGCGTGGTGATGGGCCGCGACTGCACCAGGTACAACCGCCCTCCCTGCTCGGCCCACTCGATGTCCTGCGGCGAGCCATAGTGCGCCTCCACCCGCGCGCCCAACCGCGCCAGCGTCAGCACCTCCTCGTCCGCCAGCACCCGCTTGCGCGCCCGCTCCTCGCCCAGCTCCACGCGCCGGTCTCCCCCCTCCGGCGCGCGCTCCAGCAGGAAGGCCTTGTCCCCCACCCGCACCTCGCGCACCCGCGGGCCCTGCTTGTCCACCATGTACGTGTCCGGCTCCACCTGGCCGCCCACCACCACCTCGCCCAGCCCCCAGGCCGCCTCGATGACGAGCCGCCGCACATCCCCCGTGGCCGGGTCCGCGGTGAACATCACCCCCGAGCGCGCCGAGTCCACCATCTCCTGCACCACCACGGCCAGGGAGGGCAGTTGGGTGAGGCCCTGGCTCTTGCGGTAGGACACCACCCGCTGCCCGAAGGCCGAGGCCCAGCACTCGCGCAGCCGCGTCAGCACGGCCTCGTCCCCCACCACGTGGGTATACGACTCGTGCATGCCGGCGAACGAGGTGGCGGACGTGTCCTCGTCCGTCGCCGAGGAGCGCACCGCCACCGAGTGCTTCTCCCCCATCTGGTGATAGGCCTCGAGCACGGCGTCCCGCAGCCCGGCGGGCAGCTCCACCTGGAGCACCTGCTCGCGCAGCTCGGCCGAGTGTTGCGCCAGCGACTCCGGATCATCCACGTCCACGGTCCGCCACAGCTCCTCCAGCCGCGAGCGGAGCGGCCGCAAGGCCGCCTGGAAGGCCTCGGACGTCACCACGAAGCCCGGGGGGACGGGCAGCCCCGCCTGCGTCATCTCGCCCAGGTTGGCGCCCTTTCCTCCCGCGAGCGCCACGTCCTCCCGCGAGAGCGCGTCGAACCCCACCACCCATGGCCGCGCCTGCTCGCCCGGAAGCGCTCCTCGCTCCTCCCGGACCGGCCGCGGCCCCGCTTGCACTGTCGTATCCATTGCACCATGGGTGGGGATGGAAGCGATTCGGGGCGACCTGCCCGGTGGCCCGGGGCGGACGAGCGGCCAATCCGCTAGAGTCCGAGGCAGCGGAGGTCCGTACGATGTCCGAACCTGGTGGCGGCCGTGCCCCTGACTTCCGAGCCGTGTTCGAGGCGGCCCCCGTGCCCTTCCTCGTCCTCGCGCCCGATCCCCCGCGCTTCACCATCACCGCGGTGAGCGAGGCCTACCTCCGCGCGACCCTGACACGCCGCCAGGACATCCTCGGCCGCGCCCTGTTCGAGGTCTTTCCCGACAACCCCGCCGATCCCTCGGCCACCGGTGTGAGCAACCTCCGGAGCTCGCTCGAGCGCGTGCTCCACGGCCGTGCACCGGATGCCATGGCGATCCAGAAGTACGACATTCCCCGGCGGGAAGGCGGCTTCGAGGAGCGGTACTGGAGCCCGCTGAACACGCCGGTGCTGGACGAGCACGGCCAGGTCACCTGCATCCTCCACCGCGTCGAGGACGTGACGGAGCTCGTCCGCGCCCAGCAGCGGGGACTCGAGCGGACCGCGGTGATGGAGATGGAGATCTACCGGCGCGCGCAGCAACTGCAGGAGGCCAATCGCCAGCTGCGCGAGGCCAATGAGGAGCTCGCGCGCCAACGGGCCCGGGCCGAGGTCTCCGAGGAGCGCATCACCGGCGTCCTCGAGAGCATCTCCGACGCGTTCTTCGCCGTGGATGACCAGTGGCGCTTCACCTACGTCAACCGGCGCGCGGAGGAGCACTTCGGGCGTGGCCGCGAGCAGTTGCTCGGCAAGGTGCTCTGGGAAGAGTTCCCCGCGGCGTGGAGCTCGCCCTTCGGCCGCGAGTACCGCCGGGCCATGCAGGAGCAGAAGACGCTCGAGTTCGAGGCCTTCTCCGCGGTTCTCGGCAAGTGGTTCCAGGTCCACGTGTATCCCACGCCCCATGCGCTCTCGGTCGCCTTCCATGACGAGACCGAGCGCAGGCGGATGCGCGAAGCCCTGCGCGAGAGCGAGCTGCGCTACAGGGCCATCTTCGACCACAGCATGGATGGAGTGCTCCTGACGGCGCCGGATGGGCGCGTCTTCATGGCGAACCAGGCCTCCACCGCGATGTTCGGCTACTCCGAGGAGGAGCTGAGGAGGCTGAGCCGGCAGGCCGTGGTCGATTCATCCGACCCACGGCTCCAGGCCGCGCTCGAGGAGCGGCGCCGCAGCGGGCGATTCCGCGGTGAGCTCACGATGAAGCGCAAGGATGGCTCGTGCTTCCCGGTGGAGCTCTCCTCCTCCATCTTCCGCGACGAGCGCGGCGCGGAGTGGACGAGCATGTTCATTCGCGACATCTCCGCGCGCAAGGCGCGGGAAAAGGAGCGGGAGCGGCTCCATTCACAGCTCGACGAGGAGCGGCGCTGGCTTCGCACGGTGCTCGAGACCGTGCCACTCGGCATGATCCTGATCGGACCGGAGGGGCACGTCGTCTCCAATCCCCGGGCCGACGAGCTCTTCGGCATCAAGCTCTCGCCCGAGCGGGGCACCGCCCAATACGCCAACCTCGTCCTCTATCCCGACGGCACCCCCGTGCCGCGCGAGCAGCTCGTCTCCGCCCGCGTGCTTCGAACCGGGGAGACCGTCATTGGCGCGGAGTTCATCGTCGAGCGCCCCGACGGCACGCGCTTCCCCATCCTCGGGAGCGCGGCCCCCATCCGCAATTCCGAGGGGCGAATCATCGGCGCCATTGGCGTGCTCCAGGACGTGAGCGAGCGGATGAAGGCGCAGGAGGCCCTCCGGACGCGCGAACAGCTCTTGAGCGTCATCTTCGAGCTCATCCCGGTGGGGATCCGGGTCGCGGACACCACCGGACGCATCATCCGCACCAACCCCGCCGCCTCGCGCATCTGGGGTGCGGCCGGCGCGCGCACCGCCGGCATGCGCGAATACAAGGGCTGGCACGCCGATACCGGCGAGCCCCTGGGCCTGGAGGATTGGCCCCTCACCCGCGCGCTGACGAAGGGGGAGACCTGCCTCGGAGAGCTGCTGCGCATCGAGTGTCCCGATGGCAGCCGGAAGGTCCTCTTGAAGTCCGCGCTGCCGCTCCAGGACGCGCAGGGCAGACCGTCGGGAGCCCTCGCGGTGGATGCGGACGTCACGGACTTGAACGAAACGGAGGAGGCACTTCGCCGCGCGGTGCACTCACGCGACGAGATCCTGGGCATCGTCGCCCACGATCTGCGCAACCCCCTGAATGGAATCCTCCTGCACCTCCAATTGCTGCGCCGCCGGGGCCAGCCCGCCGAGCACCGGGAGCCACGCGCGCTCGAGGCCATCCAGCGCAACGCGCTCCGGATGAACCGGCTCATCCAGGATCTGCTCGAGGTGGCGCGAATGGAGGCCGGGACGCTCTCCCTCCAACATGCGCGGGTCTCCACCCAGAAGCTCCTGACCGAGGTGCTCGAGACCCAGGTGGCCATCGCCTCGGAGCAAGCCCTGGACCTCCAGCTCGACGTGCGGGGCGAGCCACCGGAGCTGTGGGGCGATCGGGACCGGCTCGCCCAGGTGCTGGAGAACCTCATTGGCAACGCGCTCAAGTTCACCCCGCGGGGAGGACACATCCGGGTGGGCGCCGAAGCCCGGGAAGGTGAGGTCTTGTTCCGGGTCACCGACAGCGGTCCCGGCATCGCGGCCGAGCACCTGCCCCACCTCTTCGACCGGTTCTGGCAGGCCAGCCGGACGGACAAGCGTGGCGCGGGGCTCGGGCTCGCCATCTCCAAGGGCATCGTCGAGTCCCATGGGGGACACATCTGGGCCGAGAGCCAGGTGGGCGATGGAACGACGTTCTTCTTCACGGTACCGGCGGCACACGCCGCCGGCACCTTGAGCCGCTACCCCTGACGCGGGCTCAGGCGCTCATCACTTCCGGAGCCGCCGCGGCCACCGGGAGCGTGAAGCGGAAGGTGGTGCCCTGCCCCGGGGTGCTCTCCACCCAGATGCGTCCCCCGTGGGCCTCCACCAGGCCCTTGCAGATGGTCAGCCCGAGGCCCGCGCCCCGCTGATCCCGCACATCCGCCTGCCAGAAGCGATCGAACACGTGCCGCTGCTGCTCGGGGGACATGCCAGGGCCGGAGTCCCGCACCCAGAAACACACGTGGGTCCCCTCGAGCGCCGCCCCCAGCTCCACGGTGCCTTCGTGCGGCGTGAACTTGAGGGCATTGCCCAGCAGGTTGGAGAAGACCTGGAGCACCCGGTCCCTGTCCGCCAGCACCTGGGGCAGCTCCGCCGCCACCGCCTGGCGCAGCACGTGCCGCTCCGCCAGCGGCCGGGCCCCGCCGAGCGCCTCGTTCACCAGCGTCTCGGGGCTCTCCCGCGTGGGACGCACCCACAGCCTCCCCGCGTCCATCCGCGTCACGGTGAGCAGATCCTCCACCAGCCGATCCATGCGCCGCACCGACGTCTCGATGTTCGACACCACCGACTGCACCGGCTCGGGGAGCGTCGCGGCCTTCAGCTTGCGCCCGAGGCTGTGAGCCTGAATCAAGATGGCGTGCAGCGGGTTGCGCAAATCGTGCGCCACCACGCCCAGCATCTCGTCGCGCGCGCGCGTGGCCTCCTGGGCCGTGCGGTACAGACGGGCGTTGTCGATGGCCAGCGCCGCGCGCCGCGCCAGCTCCTGCGCGAGCGCCAGGCTCTCCGGCCCCTGCCGCCGCTGGGACTGCTCCACCATGATCATCAGGATGGCGCCCAGCACCTCCCCCCGCGCGCACAGGGGAACGCACAGGTACGAGCGCATGCCCAGGCGCAGGAGCATGCGGTGGTGCTCCTCGTCGTAGGCGAGCGCGCGCACCTGCTCCGGGGAGAGCTCGCGCACCAGCTCGCTCCGCCCGGTGCGGATGACGTGCCCCACACCCGACGGGGCGTCGAGCCGCACGGGGTAGCGCTGCCGGATCTCCCGGACGAACCCGCTCATGTGGGGATCCACGTGCTCGACGGCGGCGATCCCCACCCGGCCCTCCGGCGTGCGCAGGTACACCACGCACGCGTCCGCCAGGTCCGGCACCGTCAGGCGAGCCACCTGCCGGAGCGTGGCCTCGTAGTCGATGGACTCGGCCAGCAGCGCGCCGGCGGCGGAGAGGAAGCGTTGCTCGCGCTCGATGCGGTGGCGCTCCGTCACGTCCCGCAGCGAGACGATGTAGAGGCGCTCCTTGCCGTCACCGAGCCGGGCGATGGAGGCCTCGGCGGGGAACTCCTCTCCATTCTTGCGCCGGCCGAACACCTCGCTCCCCGCGCCCATGTGCCGGGTGTGCGCGGGCGCCTCGCCGAAGCGCTCCACGTGCTGGCGGTGCGCCTGCCGGTGGTGCTCGGGCAGCAACATGTCCAGCGGAGCCCCCACCACCTCCGAGCGCGAGTAACCGAAGGTGCGCTCCGCCCCGTCGTTGAAGAGGCGGATGTGCTGGTGCTCGTCCACGGCGAGGGTGGCGTCCGAGGCGAGGGAGAAGATGCCCGAGAAGCGCGCCTCGGAGCGGCGCAGGGCCTCCTCCATGCGCAGGCGCTCCGTGATGTCGCGCCCCTCCGGGACGAGGTACGTCACCTGGCCATTCTCGAAGACGGGGTTGAGCGAGAAGTCGATGGTGGCCACCTGGCCGCCGTCCCCGAGCACCTCGGCCTCATAGCGCACGAAGCGGCCCTGACTGGCCTCGGCGATGGCCTGGCGCAGCCGCTCCTGCGTGCGGGGCGTCAGCGTCCACCAGCGCGCCTCCCAGAAGGGGCGCCCCACCACGTCCGAGCGCTCCAGGCCGCCGAAGTCCAGGGCGCTGGCGTTGGCCTCGAGCAGCGTGCCGTCGGGTGACAGCAGGCCGATGAACTGGAAGGTGTGGTTGAAGATGGCGCGGAAGCGCTCGTCGCTGCGCTGGAGGGCCTGGGTGGCCAGGAGCAGTCCATCCTCGCGGCGCTTGTGCCCGGTGATGTCGCAGCCCGTCCACACCATGCGCGGGCCCGGCCCGCCGAGCGGCGCCAGGGGTCCGCAGGACCAGGCAATCCAACACCGCTCGCCATTCTGCATGCGGGCGGTGGCCTCCACCCGGGTGGGCTCTCCCGCGCGGGCCGTGGTGAAGGCCTCGTGGAGGGGCGCGGAGTAGTCGGCCGCCAGGGGAGTGAGCCACAGGGGCATGCCCCGCACCTGCTCGAGCCGGCTGCCGGTGAACACCCCGCAGGCCGCGTTCCACCAGCACACCGTGCCGTGCTCATCCAACACCACGGCGAGCGCGCGGACCTCGTCCAGCAACGCGAATTCCTCTTCCGTGCGCATGTCGTGCCCCCCCGGACAGATGACAGAGGGTAGAACGCGGGCTCCACCCTCTACAATCCTTGGACGTTAACGCCTACCGGGGATTTGTCTGTAAGTGTTTCCACTCAGATGAAGTGAGCGCGTCCAGATGGGAGGAGCACCAAGCAAAGGGCCTGGGCAAACCCTGGGCCCTCGCGCGGCGGGACTCACACCACGACCTCTCGCTTCGGCAGGGGGGTGAGCGTCACGGGTCCGGTCTCGTCCGTGTAGCAGAGGGCGAGGTAGACGAGCGTGAGCGGCACGGTGAGGACGACGAGGATGGCGAGCACGCCGCTCACCGTCCCGAGCACCGCCAGGACGAGCCAGTTGAGGAGGTAGCTCGCCCAGTCGTTGCGGGCGCGGAAGATGCGGCCGCTCTCGGAGAGCGCGTCGCCCACCCCGCGGCCGTCGGCGGCGAGCATCGGCGCGTGGAACCAGTAGAGCGACAGGAGCACCCCCGGCACGATGAGCAGCGCGTAGCCGATGGTGATGGGAATCCCCATGGCCAGGGCGAGTCCCCAGCTCTTCAGGAAGTTGCCCTGTCTGTCATAGGCGGCCTGCCAACGGACGCGACGGCCGCTGCGGGAACACTCGAGCGTCTCCTGCAGCAGGTTGAGCGCGAGCCAGGGGGCGGGAATGACGAGCAGCGAGCCCACGAGCACCACCAGGGTCCCGAGCAGCAATCCCTCCGCATTGGCCAGGAAGAAGTCCCACGTCCGCTTCAAGCGTTGATCAATCCGCGAGTCCAACATGGTCCTGCTCCTTCGGGAAAAGACAGCTCCCATGTACGGAATCCGTGGCGGCCCGTTGTGACTCCCCCGGTCCAGCGAAGGCGAGCGCCCGCCGGGCCGGCTGGTGCTGCTGGCGCCGCGCTCCCGCCGGGTGCCTCGGGCCGCGATTAGATTGAATCCAGGCGGGCGGAGCCCGTTCGCGGAGGTGGAACCATGAGCGCCCGGTATCACCGGTTGAGTCCCGCGGACCGGCTGCACCTGGTGTTCGATGATGCACGAAGGACGTCGCACGTCGGGGCGCTGCTGGTGCTGGAGGGCTCACCTCTCCTGGATGCCGCCGGGCACCTGCGGCTGGAGGAGGTCCGGGGCCGCCTGGGACGCCGGGTGCGGCGGGTGCCCTCGCTGCGCCAGGTGCTGTACCGGCCAGGGCCGCTCCAGGGCCCGCCGTTGTGGGTGGACGATGCCGCCTTCGCCGTGGAGCGGCACATCCTCCCCGCGGAGATTCCGGCGCCGGGTGGAGAAGAGCAGCTCCTTCGCCTCGTCGGGAAGCTGCTGAGCAAGCCCCTGGATCGCACCCGGCCCCTGTGGGAGCTGTGGCTGCTGACGGGGCTGGAGTCCGGGCGGATCGCCGCGTTGGTGAAGCTGCACCACGCCATCGGTGACGGGCAGGCCGCGCTGCGCATCTTCGGCGCGCTGTTCGACCTGGAGCCGGACGCCGCCGACCCGGAGGAGGAGCCCTGGACACCCGAGCCTCCACCGGGCCGCTGGCAGCTGTTCGTGGACCACTTCGCCACGAGGTGGGCGGGCCTGGTGCGAGCCGTGAAGCGGCTGGCCCATCCGGCCGCGCTCGCCCGCTCCGCACGGGCCACCGGGCGGACGCTGGCGCGGACCGTGCGGGAGAGCGGGAGAGCGCCGAGGACGTCGCTCAACGCGCCCGTTGGAGTCAGCCGCCGCCTGGCCGTGCTGCGGATGGAGCTGGCCGAGGCGAAGGAGGTCGCCCACGCCCGGGGCGCCAAGATCAACGATGTCATGCTCGCGTTGATCGCGGGCGGCGCGAGGGCGTTGCTGCTTCATCGCGGCGAGCCGGTCGAGGGCGTGGCCCTCATGGCCTCGGTGGCGGTGTCGCTGAGGCCCACGCCGGAGGCCGGAGACATTGGCAATCAGGTGGCCATCATCCTCGTGCCCCTGCCGCTGGACGTGCCCGAGCCCGGGGCGTGCCTGGAGGCGATCACCGCGTCGACCCGGGCGATGAAGAAGAGGGAGCTGGCGACGGGCGCCGGACAGTTCATCTCGTGGGTGTCGATGTCCGGGTTGATGCGCCTGCTGGCCCGCTGGCAGCACACGATGAACATCTTCGAGAGCGACGTGGTGGGGCCGCCGGTGCCCCTGTATCTGCTCGGCGCGCGGATTCTCGAGGTGACGGTCGCGAACAACATCGCGGGGACCATTGGCCTGTCGTTCGCGATCCTGTCCTACGCGGGCGGGTTGAACCTCTCCGTGTGCGCGGACGCGGAACGGTTCCCGGACCTGGATGTGCTGATGGAGGGAATGGAGAGGAGCTGGGCCCGGCTCACGCGTTCGGCAGGGGGGCGGGTCCTCGCTTGCCGGGATCCCACACGAACTGCTCGGTGGGAGTGAGCACCATGTTCGTCAGCCCGTGCCGCTCGACGAAGGACTTGAAGCGCTCGGAGACGACGATGTCGCCCTGCATGCCACGGGGGCGGAAGATGTCCTCCCCGCCCCACGTCCCCGGCTCCAGAACGAAGCCATGGATGGCATTGATGCCCGTCGAGCGGCACTCGGTACAGGTGGGGGGCTTGGAGACCCGTACACGGTTGAGCACCAGGTCCACCGCGCCCCTGCCAAAACAGGGCGAGACGACATGGTAGCGGGGCACGTTGATGGGCTTGAGCGCCCGCTTCCCCCTGCGACGCACCCGGAGGATCTCCACGGGGTGAAAGCCCTCCAGCCCGGTGAGCCCCTCCGCCCGGAAGGCGTCCGCGAACCGCTCGGAGATGAGCCGCTCGTATCCAGGGCCTCGGGCATAGTCACCCGGTTGCTCCCCATGCAGTTCCAGCTCGACCCGGTAAGGAGGGAGCCACGTCAGAGCACCGAGCCCCTCGCCGCACCGTGGACAATGGGGATCTTCCGAGAGGTTATAGGGCTCGACCGTGTCATACAGGGTGTCGTACGGGGAGCCCACTGCTTCCCCCAGGACGAAGAATCGCAGGGAACTAGAGGCTTCAGAAACCACCGGGGAACCTCGCTCTCATCTCAGGGCGGCTGTAGATCTCACGCAGCATGTCCAGGAACTCCTCGGGCGTGGCATTGGAGTTCCTACTGGGACAGGGACTCCGCCGCCGCCTGGAGCTCCCGCTTCTTCTGCTTCTTCTTCTCGTCCCCCTTCCCCGACATCGGCGAGGCCTGCTCCAGCGCCTCCAGCTCGTCCTGAACCTCGACCAATACCTGCGCGGCCCTCACCGCGTCCTCCATGACGAGTGACACGCACGCACTCACCATGCCCTGCTTGCAGTGGCACACCACCGACATCTCTCCGGGCGTGCAGAACATGACCTGCGTCATCACCATCAACAGCAGACTCGAGAGCACCGGCTTCTCCTTCAGACGGAATCAGGCACTTCGTGGAGGCTCACGCCGTGGGCAGGGGGGCCGGGCCGCGCTTGCCGGGATCCCACACGAACTGCTCGGTGGGAGTGAGCACCATGTTCGTCAGCCCGTGCCGCTCGACGAAGGACTTGAAGCGCTCGGAGACGACGTTTTCACCCGGCATGCCGCGAGGGCGGAAGATGTCCTCTCCACTCCACGTCCCTGGCTCCAGGACAAAGCCGTTGATGGCGTTGATCCCCCCGGAGCGGCACTCCGGGCAGGTGGGAGTCCTGAGCGTGCGCACGCGGTTGAGCACCAGGTCCACCGCCGCCCGGCCGAAACGGGACGAGACGACGTAGTAACGGGGCACGGTGATGGGCTTGAGCGCCCTCTTCCCCTTGCGGCGCACCCGGAGGACCTCCACGGGGTGGAAGCCCTCCAGCCCGGTGAGCCCCTCCGCCCGGAAGGCCTCGGCGAATCGCTCCGAGATGAGCAGGTCATACGCCGAGCACTTGATGAAGTCCCCGAGCTCCTCCCCATGCAGTTCCAACTCGACCCGGTAGGGTGGAAGCCACTTCAACAGCCCGATGAAGGTGCCGCACTTTGGGCAGCGAGGTGCATCCCCGAGGTTGACGGGCTCGGCCTTGTCGACATCGGCATCATAGCGGGACCAGAGAGCCCCCTCTGTCAGCACGAAGAAACGTGGGGACTCAGAGGATTCGGAGACCATCAGGGAACCTCGCTAGCATCTCAGGGCGGCTGTAGATTTCGCGCAACTTGTCCATGAACTCCTGGGACGTGGCCTTGGAGTTCCTGTTGAGCCAGTTGACGACCTCCTCGTCCACATCGCGGTGCCACTGCTGATAGCCGCAGTGCGACTCCTCGTCCTTGGCCCGCGTCTTGAAGCGCGGGTCCCGAGGTTTGTAGAGACCCTTGAGCACGGAATGCCGATCGAGCGCCTTCGCAATGGGCCGGGAGATGAGGTGATGCTCCTGGCCCTTGCATTGGGGCGGCTCCGAGGACCCCAGCGACTGGGACAAGGACTCCGCCGCAGCCTGAAGCTCCCGCTTCTTCTGCTTCTTCTTCTCGTCCCCCTTCCCCGACATCGGCGAGGCCTGCTCCAGCGCCTCCAGCTCGTCCTGAACCTCGACCAATACCTGCGCGGCCCTTACCGCGTCCTCCGTGACGAGTGTCACGCACGCACTCACCATGCCCTGCTTGCAATGGCACACCACCGACATCTCTCCGGGCGTGCAGAACATGACCTGCGTCAGCAACACCATCAGCAGACTCGAAAGCATGAGGCTTCTCCTTCAGACGGAATCAGGCACTTCGTGGAGGCTCACGTCGTGGGCAGGGGGGCGGGTCCTCGCTTGCCGGGATCCCACACGAACTGCTCGGTGGGTGTGAGCACCATGTTCGTCAGCCCGTGCCGCTCGACGAAGGACTTGAAGCGCTCGGAGACGACGATGTCGCCCTGCATACCTCGAGGGCGGAAGATGTCCTCTCCACTCCACGTCCCCGGCTCCAGGACGAAGCCATGGATGGCATCAATGCCCGTCGAGCGGCACTCGGTGCAGGTGGGGGGCTTGGAGACGCGCACCCGGTTGAGCACCACGTCCACTGCTCCTCGTCCGAAGCACGGCCAGACGACGTAGTAGCGGGGTACGGTCAGGGGTTTGAGCGCCTTCTTCCCCCTGCGACGCACCCGGAGGACCTCCACGGGGTGGAAGCCCTCCAGCCCGGTGAGCCCCTCCGCCCGGAAGGCGTCCGCGAACCGCTCGGAGATGAGCCGCTCGTATCCAGGGCCGCGCATGTAATCGCCGAGCTCCTGCCCGTACAGCTCCAACTCGACCCTGTAGGGAGGAAGCCAGATCAGCATCCCGATGACGTCACCACACCGTGGGCAGTGAGGCGCATCCGCGAGATTGTCGGGCTCGACGGTGTCGACCCAGGTCTCGTAACGGGAGCCGACTGCCCCCTCTGTCAGCACGAAGAAACGCTGGGGGTTGGCAACATCAACGGTCATGACGAAATCGTTCGTTTCCGGGTGCGCATGATGGGGGAGCGTGGGAGCCGCCGCTTCCTCTATCAGGACTTCGCCAAAAGCGAGGAGGGGTCCATTGCAGGAGACTCCCCTCCTCCGTATGTCATGGCCATCTCCGAGGAGCACCCATGGCCCACCCCACCGAACCCACGTTCCTCGAAATCTCCGAGACGATCCGCCGCCTCGAGGAGATGCTCGACCGCGTCCCGGATCCGCTCGCCCGCGACATCCGCCAGAAGATCGCCCACCTGCGCGCCCTGCTGCTCGAACAGCGCTCGCCCAACCTCGTCCTCGTGGGCCGCCGCGGCGCCGGCAAGTCCTCCCTCATCAACGCCTTCTTCGGCGCCCGCGTCGCCGAGGTCGGTCACGTCAAGGCCCAGACCGGCCAGGGCCGCTGGTTCGATGTCCAGGGCGAGCTCGGCACCCTCTCCATCCTCGACACCCGCGGCCTCCAGGAGGGCTCCCGCCCCGAGGAGCATGACGCCGCCGACACCCCCCTCGACTCCATCCTCGCCGAGGTCCGCCGCAAGGCCCCCGACGCCCTCCTCTTCCTCATCAAGGCCTCCGAGGTCGACTCCGCCATCGACGCCGACCTCGAGGTCCTCACGCGAATCGCCTCCGCCGTCGAGCAGGCCCACGGCCTGCGCCCTCCCCTCCTCGGCGTCGTCACCCACTGCGATCTGCTCGAGCCCAAGCGCACCGACCTCCACCTCTCCGAGTCGCAGGACCCCGCCGAGCTCCAGGAGAAGCTCCGCCACGTCGAGGCCGCCGAGCGCCAGCTGCGCGACAAGATCCGCTCCCGCCCCGAGCTGCGCGGCGAGCTCGTCAACGTCCTCGGTGTCTCCACCTACCTGTCCTGGCGCCCGGATGGGACGATCCGCTCGGATGAGCGATGGAGGCTGGGTGAGCTCGCCCAGGTGCTCTTTCGCGAGCTGCCCGAGCAGGGCCGGCTCGTCCTCGCCCGCGTGACGCGCGTGCGCTCCCTCCAGGAGGAGCTCGCCACCACCCTCACCCGCGCCATGGCCTCGCTCTGCATGGGCATCGCCGTGGTGCCCATCCCCGTCGCCGACATCATCCCCATCACCTCCGCCCAGGTGAGCCTCATCGCCGGCATCGCGTGGATCTCCGGCCGGCAGCTCGACCTCAAGACAGCCGCCGAGTTCCTCCCCGCCCTCGGCGTCAATGTCGGTGCCGCCCTCGCCCTGCGCGAGACCGCTCGCGCCCTCGTCAAGTTCGTCTTCCCCGGCGCTGGCAACGCCGTCTCCGGCGCCGTCGCCTTCGCGGGCACGCTCGCCCTGGGCACCGCCGCCCGCGCCTACTTCCTCCGCGGCGTGTCCGCCGAGGAGGCCCAGCGCCTCTTCCACTCCACCCGCTCCTCCGCCGAGGCCCACCCCGAGCGCGCTCTGACCGAGGGCTGAGCAAGGGCCCGGATTCGGGGGCACGGGGGGGGAACCCTGGGCGCTCGACACCCTCACCCCGTCCCTCTCCCGGAGGGCGAGGGGTGGGGGGCTCGCTCTCCTCCCTGGAAGCACGGGGGCTTTTCTCCTCTGACCAACTTAGAGAGTGAGCACTCACTTTCTTTTTGAATCCCCGGGCGCTACACTGCCGGTATGTCTGATTCGTCCCCGGGTCTGGAGGCGGCGCCCCGCGTCCGGCGTACCCAGCAGGAGCGGCGGGACACCACCCGCCTCAAGCTGCTCGAGGCCACCGTCGAGTGTCTCGTGGAGCTGGGCTACGCCCGCACCACCACGCTCGCCGTGGCCCAGCGCGCCGGCATCTCCCACGGGGCCCTCTTCAAGCACTTCCCCACCAAGGCCGCCCTGCTCGGCGCCGCCGTCGAGCACCTCTTCCCGCGCATCATCGACGAGTACCGCTCCACCCTCGACGCCGCCCCCTCCTCTCCCGGAGACCGCGTCGCCCAGGCAATCCAGCGCCTCTGGTCCATCTACCAGCGCCCCGAGCTCCTCGCCGCCATCGAGCTGTACGTCGCCGCCCGCACCGACTCCGAGCTCGCCTCCGCGCTGAGCACCGTGGATCCGCCCCACCGGCGCCACCTCCACCGCGTCGCCCGCGAGCTCTTCCCCGGCGTCGCCGCCACCCACCCCGGCTTCGACGCCATCATCGAGCTCATCCTCAACGCCGTGCAGGGCGCCGCCGTCGGCGGAGTCGCCCTCCCCGCCAATCCGGATCACCGGCGGATGCTCGCCCTGCTCGTCCAGCTCGCCCGCAGCGCGTTCTCCTCTCCACCCCCACCCTAGGGAGCCGCACCATGGCCGATCTCCATTCCCTGGATCCCACCCAGCTCGCCACCCCGGCGTTCATCCTCCTCATGGCCGTGGAGCTCCTCTGGCTCGCCCGGCACCGCCAGGAGGGCTACGTGGGCTACACCGTCAAGGACGCGGCGGCCAGCCTCACCATGGGCACCGTCTACTCCCTCATCTACATGGGGTGGAAGGGCGTGGAGTACGCCTTCTACTCCGTGCTCTACGAGCTCTCGCCGCTGAGGATGGGGGAGGGGGTGCTCGCCTGGGTGCTGCTCTTCTTCGCCGAGGACCTCTGCTACTACTGGTTCCACCGCGTCCATCACGAGTCCCGGCTCTTCTGGGCCTCGCACGTGGTGCACCACTCCAGCGAGCACTACAACCTCTCCACGGCCCTGCGGCAGACGTGGACGCCCATGTCGGGCCTGCTCTTCTGGGCGCCGCTGCCGCTGCTCGGCTTCCACCCGGCCATGGTGCTGCTGGCCCATGCCCTCAGCCTGCTCTACCAGTTCTGGATCCACACCGAGGCCATCGGCCGCATGGGGCCACTGGAGTGGGTGCTCAACACGCCCTCGCACCACCGCGTGCACCACGGCGCCAACCCGCGCTACCTGGATCGCAACTACGCGGGCATCCTCATCATCTGGGATCGGCTCTTCGGCACCTTCCAGGCCGAGGACGAGCGCCCCGTGTACGGCCTCACCAAGAACATCCACACGTACAACCCGCTGCGCATCGCCTTCCACGAGTACGCCGCCATCCTGCGCGACGTACTGCGCCCCAACCCGCCGCGGGTGCGGCTGGGACTGGTGTTCCGCGGGCCGGGCTGGAAGCCGCCGGTGGGCTCAGTCCCGGCAGCAGGCGATGGCGCCGTCCTGCGAGCGGAAGAAGGCGGTGGTCAACTCCCGTCCCACCCAGGCGCATAGCACCTCGTAGGTGCGCCGCCGCGCGCCGCCCACGCGCGCGGGCTGGCGGCTGAGCGACTCGGGGTGCCGGATGAAGACGTTGTAGCCGAGGATGAAGCCGTCCGAGCGCAGCACGGTGATGCCATCCGTGGCCATCATCCCGCGCAGCAGCTGCGCCGCCGAGCTCACCGCGGAGGCCGCCTCCACCTCCTGCGTCTCGTGGTAGCGCATCACCCGCGCCACCATGTCGATGGGCTCGTCCAGCAGCACCCCGTCCACGAACAACGGCGAGCCCTCGCTCTTCCTGGGCAACACCGCCACCAGCGTGCCGTGCGAGGCCTGCATCGCCTCGAAGAGGACGCGCCGGTAGAAGTCCCGCGTGTAGCCGCGCGCCGGCTCGGGCACGTCCGCCGTCAGCCCCAGCGCCAGCTGATCCATCGCCACCGTGGGCAGCGTCGCCTCCACCCGCGCACCCGACAGGAAGACGTGCCGGTAGAGGCCGCCCATGGCCCTCAGCTCGATGATGTTCTCCGCCAGTTGCAGCACGCCCACCATGCGCAGGGAGCGCTCTCCCGCGCGGCGCATGCGCTCCAGCGGCGTCTCCACCAGGGGGAAGGGATCCGTGCGGAACACCCCGTAGGCGAAGCCCTCCGGTACCAGCAGCAGGTAGAGCGACCACCACCGCCCCTGGCCCAGCGGCGCGCACTGCTTGAGCGCGCGTTGGATCGTCTCCCGCGTGCGAGGCCCCTTGCCGATGGCCACCGGCTCCCGGCCGTTCAGCACCCGCAGCATCCCGTCCAGGTCGTCCCCGAGGAACGCCACGGGAAAGAGCGGCTCGCCCTCCTCGCGGTAGCGCGAGAGCGTGACGATCAGCTCGCTGAGGGGGTCTCCCACGTCCGTGGGGCTCAACCCCGTCTGATGGAGGAACGACGCGACGGCGTCCGACAACATGTGCCGGAAGGACAGGACCGGGGACTCTCCCGGAGCCGAAGTGCTCATGGACGCGCACACTGTATCACCCCGGGGGGGTTTGACCGATTGCCGTAATCCAAGAAAATTGGGACAATAGGGCTGCAAAGGGCTGTTGCCCCTGCACGGTCCCTACCCCCCCGAGGTGGCTGTGAGTCAGCGAAGCGCGATCGCGGTGTTGGTGGAGGGTGGCTCGCCTGGCGTGGTGCCAGGCAGGGCCATCGAAGTGGACGCCGGAGTGGCGCTGCCCGTGGCGTTCGGCGGGCTGAGGAAGATCCTCCGGGCCTGTGAGGACGCGGCGCCCGAGGCCGTGCGTCCCCTGGCCCGCCAGCGTCCGGCCGAGTGGAACCGGCTCTTCCCCGGCTCCATCCAGGGCGCGCCGGATTTGACCGACCTGGCGCTCACCCCGTCCGAGCGCCGGCTCCACCGCGAGTCCGAGCAGATGTTCTGGGTGCTCAACCTGGCGGCGCGCGCCATCGTGGAGACGCTGCGGGTGAGCGGAAGGCCGCTGGTCATCCACGGCGCGGGCGAGTGCGATCTGGTGAGCCTGCGCGCGGTGATGAGGGCGGCCGAGTGGGGCCGGTTGGAGCAGCTGGAGGGCCGCATCCTGCTCACCGGGTGGAACACGCGCCGGCCGCACTCCGCCGCCTCCTTCGAGCAGCGGCGGAGGGACTTCCTCGGCTCGCTGTGCGAGCGCATGCGCACCACGCCGCCGGGGGGCGGAGTGGGCCCCGTGTCGGGCCGGGCACTCGAGCCGGCGGTGGACCTGGAGGGCCGCTACCTGAGCGCCGTGGTGGACGACGACGCGCCGCTGGAGCACCGCATCGCCGCGGCCGTGCTCGCCCTCCGCAGCTGCTTCTTCACCACGAACTACGAGGGCGCGATGCTGGCCGCCGAGCGCGGCCTGGCGCTGCTCGACGCGGCGGGGACGGGGCTCTCGCCCTCGCGCGTGGCCGAGGGCTGGGACGCACTGGACACGGGCTTCTCCACGCCGGCCATCGAGATCGACAAGAGCAGCCTGGGGGACGCGGAGGAGCTGCGCGTGCTCTTCGAGCGCGGCATCGGCGTGGTGCACGTCTTCACCGGCCAGCACGACGAGGCGCTGGAGGCCTTCGGCCGGGCGCTGGAGTGCGAGGCGCCGCCGGAGCGGCTGGCGCACATGCGGATGTTCCGGGCCCTCACGCGCACCAAGCGGCTGGCGCAGCTGCCGGATGCCCGGGCCGAGGTGGAGGCGGGGCTCGCGCTGATGGCGGGGCTGGACACGCCGCTGCGCAAGCTGCACGAGGCGTGGCTGCGCAACGTGTACGCGCTCACGTACTTCCTGGAGAAGAAGCTGCCCCAGGCGCAGGAGCAGGAGAAGCTGGCCATGCGCTGCGTGGGAGACCTGCACGACGCGAGCGCCACGCACCTGAAGATCAACCTCATCTCCAACGCCAGCTACCTGCAGGAGACGGCGAGGAACTTCGCGGAGTCGATCGCCATCTGGAGGCGGTTCGAGAAGATCAGCGCGAACTGGGGCGCGAACTTCGCCAAGCACCACCGCTACCGGCTGGCGGCGCTGCAGATGGCCAACGGGGAGCGAGAGGCGGCCGTGGCCAGCTACACCGAGGCCTTCACGTGCGCCGGGGAGTTGGGAGACCCGTTGCATCAGCAGGTGATCGCCGGGGACCTGGGGCTGCACCTGCTGGACACGGAGGCGGCCACGGCGGCGCAGTGGTTCGCGAGGGCGGCGGAGCAGGCGCGGGTCATCGGGGATCCGCTGCGGGTGGCGCAGAGCCTGGCGGGACAGGCGCTGGCCGAGGGCAGCGGGGACTGGACGGAGGCACTGCGCTGCGCCCAGGCGAGCACCACGACACCGGCGGAGACGGAGCCCCTGGCGCAGGCGCTCTCGCGCGGTGACGCCGAGGCCGTGCGCAAGGCCCTACCCCGCGCACGCAGCAAGCTCAACCGCCCCTTCGACGCGGTGAACCTCTACTGATTCTTCTGGAGGCCACGCAGCCCCTTCGCGGCTCTATCGAAGACCTCGGCCAGGATCGGCTCCGCCGGACGGTGGGCCTCGAGGAACGCCGCATCCCCGGGCTGGCCGATGAACTGGAGCAGGCTCGCGGCTCTGAGAGAACTGCTGGGTGAAGTGGCCACGATCACCTTCCGCGCCACGTCACGCAGTTCGGAGCGGACCCCAGTGGGAAGCTTGGGCAGGATCCGATCCATGTGCTCCAACAGGACGGAGAACAGGCGATCACAGTAATACACGGCCGACTCATGCTGGCCCAGGGTGGTCTCGGGCAGGGCATCGGCGACTGCAATGAACGAACGCAAGGTGGAGACCAGTGTGTCCGGCAGTTCTTCCTCGAGCAGCGCGAGAACCCCCGTCTTGTGATCCACGGACACCGAGGCATCATTGGCCCAGATGGACAACTCCTCGGGAGATTTCTCCAGGAGCATGAGCAAGCCATGCAAGCAATTCGGTAATGGCAACGCAAGCTGCTCCAAGCTCCGCTGGACGATGGGAAGCAAATCCGGATGGCGCCTCCGCCAGAGAGCGTATGCCACCGTGTTCACCTCCGAGGTGTCTGACTCATGCTCGACGAGCCGCTCCAATCTTCGAGTCAGACTGGTCCGTGCGCCATGTTCCTCGATACGTCCCAGGGCCAGGGTGATGTCTTCCGCGACAGACGCCCCATCGAAATCTCCCCGCGCCTCTTCCAAGGCAAGCTGCTGCTCCAAAAGCTTGACACTGGAGGCGCCCCCGAGTTCGCCCAGGCCAAAGGCAGCAGCCTGTCTGACCTGGGCATCCGGGTCTTGCAGCATGGCTTCCAGCAATGCCCTCGCCTTCCGGGGGTGCTCGCCAAGCCTCGACACCAGAGCGCGAGCCCTCTCCTCTTCTCCCCAGGAGTGAGCATCCACCAACTCGTCCTTCAACTGCTCCATGTCCGTTACACGAGCCATCTCTCAAACACCTCGTCATGGGAAGCTGACACCTGTAGGCACGTGCCGCCGCACCAGGGTGCCATCGAGCAGATACAGCTCGTGAATCGCCTTCGGGTCGGCCTGGACCATGGCATTGAACGCCTCCAGCTCACGCCGCAAGTCCTTTTGATTCGAGACATAGTTGGTATTGTGCCGGATGCCGTCAGGGCGTAGGGATGATACGTCTGGCTTACGAAAGCGGGGCTTGGCCTGTCTGTTCGGGTTGTTGACGCGCAGGTTCTGGGCATTGACCTGTGCCTCGTTCTTCTTCAGACCGGTATGTCCAGCCGCCTCGCGCCTGGCCAGTTCCTCCTCAATGGCCTCGTTGTGCGCTGGGTTCTTTCGTGTGTGAGGCTTGCCATATCGTGTGGAGAGTTTCGGGCCGCCCCCCGAGGCGCTACCTTCCCCATCCGTCATCATGCAGGTGGCGAGCTCGCCACAAAGAGACGTGGCGGAAGTTCCCGCGGCCACCCCGGTGGCGATCAAGGAGCCATCCGCCACCACGTGAGCCGTGGCAATCGACTCCAACGCCTGCCCGCCCGCAGGTGCATGACGAAGGGGGCTCAGCAGGGTCCAGAGGCCGCCCTCTGGAACCTTGGGCAGCACCTGGGGCATCCCCATGCTGGCAACGACGACCAGCACCCGGAGGCCCGCGCCGCCCAGAGCCCTACCGAAACGCTCGGACGCAGCCTCCAGTTCCTGGGGCGAGGTGGCGGCCTCGGCCTCCTGGTACAGACGGAGGCACGCATGGGCCACCCGGCCCAGTTCCACCAGTCCCACCAGCAGGGCCAGACGTACCGTGAGCGCCGCGGCCAGTCCCTTGGAGAAGAAAGGCTCGGGCGCCAGCCAGGCGGCGAAGTACACCGTGATGGCGAGCGAGACACTCACGAGGAAGGCAGGAGCGGTGAACAGCTCCCGGGCGGCCTCGCGGATGCCGTCATCCATGTAGCGCGTGGAGAGTTGGAGGGCGAGCAGCAACCGGCTCGTTTCCAGTGACTCCGGCACAGGGAGGAGCGGCGGACCGTAGAGGGAGAAGAAGTCCTCGCGCAGCCTCGACTCCCACGATGCGGCGGAACTCCGGTTCGAGTGGACCGCCCCTGGCATCTCCAGCAGACGAAGCGGAAGAGGACTCCGTGGGCGGAGAGAATCGAAGGCCGAGAGAAGCGGGCGCACCTCCTCCACTCCCAGTCGCGCCAGGTCAGGGTGGAGAACGGGAGGCGGAAACGTCAGCCGCAGTTGGCCCTCGGGCAGCGTGCGGATGCGCACGGGTGGAGACTCCGGCCACGAGGGTCCTCCTGCGGGCTCCGTCCTTTGAGACGCGTCCGGCACCTGTACCCGCGGCCCCAGCTCCGAGGGAAGAGGCCGCGAGGTAACACATGAGGCCGCGAAGACGAGGCTCGCGACCAGAGGGAGCAGGAGTCGCTCCCGGTTCATGCTGCTCCTCGTGGATGGCGCCATGGGCGCATGGTAGCGCCCCAAGGAGCCGCCTTCGCCTGCTGCGCGGGCTTCGCCGACGATAGGGGCTGTCCGTCGTCAGGGCCTGTACGCCGCTGAACGTTGCCCCACTGCAGCTCCGCCAGCGTGCCTCCAATGCTCGCCAGGCCCAGGCCGAGCGCCAGGCTGCTCGTGCCATCGCTCACGCAGCACCTCGGCCCACGCGGACAGTCCCTCCTCCCGTGCGACGGCCACACCCATGCCCTGCGCGGCCCCGGTGACCAGGGCCACTCGGGGGGTTGTCTTCCTCTCAGCGCCGCGGGTTGCGCCCGCTGAGCCAGAGGAAGAAGCCGGTGAGGAAGAGGCCCGCCGGGAAGAGTCCCGTGAGCACCGCGAGGCACCGCGTGGCCAGGCCTCCCCACGCGCCGATGTGCAGCGGGTAGCGCAGCGCGAGCAGCCTCGAGGCCAGCGGGGCCTCCAGGGCGTTGTCCGCGCGCAACACCGCGCCCGTGTGGCGATCCACGTAGACGAGGCTCATTCCCAGGGGATGCGGCTCCTCCGGGAGGCGCTCGCGCACCCGCAGGGGAGCCGTGGGCGAGGCGGGCAGATCCACGCGGGTGATACGAGCCCCCGGGAGGGCCCGCTCGGCCGCGGCCAGCAGCACGTCGATGGGGAGTGGCGCGCCCGTGGCGGGACCGGGCACGGGCGGCGCGCTCCGCGCGGGGGCGCGGGTGGCCCACCGCAGCGTCTGCTCGAAGGGCGCGGGAAAGACGAGGGACACCCCCGTGAGCGCGGAGAGCAGCAGGAAGACGAGCGAGAAGATGCCGCCGAGCTTGTGCAGATCGTAGTTCGCCCGGCGCCACAGCAGGGGCCGGCGCAACGTGAAGCCCAGGGCCAGCTTGCGGCGGCCGGGCCACCACAGCACCAGCCCGCTGAGGCCCAGCACGATGAGCACGCAACCGCTGGCGCCCACCACGGCCTCCCCGGCTCCGCCCGACAGCAGCGACACGTGCAACTCCCGCAGCGTGGCCACCAGGCTGTCTCCCGTGGACCGCACGCCCAGCACCGCGCCCGAGTACGGATCCACGTACACCCTGCGGGAGCCGTGAGCGTCCATCCACGCCACCACCGGAGCGTCCGGCCGCTGCGGCATGCGAAGGTACAGCGGCGAGGCTCCAGCCTGGCTCGCCGCCACGGACTCCAGCACCCGCGAGACGGGCACCCGCTCGCCTCCGGGCACCACGCCCCACACCTCGGGCTGGAGTTGCCGGTCCAGCTCCTCGCCAAAGACGAGCGCCGAGCCCGTGAGGCCCGTCACCGCCAGCAGGGCCCCCACCAGGAGGCCCGCGTACAGGTGCACCTGGAAGAGGAAGCGGCGCAACCTCATGACGTGGCCGCACCGCCCTGCTTGCCGGAGAGCTCCTCCCTCACGGTGGCCACGTGCGCCTTGAGCGCCCGGAACGCCACGCCCCGGTCATCTCCGAGCAGCAGCGCCGCGGCGCCCTCGCGGCTCCACGCCTCGGCCTGGCCGGGCAGGCGGGGAATCGCGCAGAACGGCACACGGTGGCGGCGGCACGCCTCGGCGATGCGCCGGATGGCCTGCTGCACCTCCGGGTGATCGAACCGCGCCGGCACCCCGTAGGACTGGGAGAGATCGATGGCGCCCTCCAGGATGAGATCCAACCCCGGCACCGAGACGATGGAGTCGATGGCCTCCACGGCCTCGCGGTCCTCGATCATCGCCACCACCATCACCTCGCGGTTCGCCCGCTCCAGGTACTCGGCGAGGGGAATCCTGCCGAAGCCCGTCGTGCGCCCACCGCTGATACCCCGGCTCCCGCCGGGATGGTAGCGGGCCGCGCGGACGGCGGCCTCCGCCTCCTCCCGGCTCCTCACCCGGGGAACCACCACGCCCTGCGCTCCCGCGTCGAGCGCGCGCAGGATGCCGTCCGGCGCCGCGGAGGGCACCCGGACCAGCGCCGTCAGCCCGCTGCACTCGGCGGCGCGGAGCATGTTCTCCAGCGTCTCGGGGTTCACCCCCACGTGCTCCTGGTCCAGGATGACGAAGTCATACCCGGCGTACCCCAGCATCTCCACGAGCAGCGGAGAGGGCACCGAGCCGATCAACCCCAGGGCGAGCCGCCCCTGGGCGATGGCCGCCTTGAGGCGGTTCTCCGTCAGCATGCCTCCCCTCCCTCGCGCAGGAAGAGCTCCCGGGGCGGTGGGTGCATGAGGAAGTGCCGGTGCGAGATGTTCCAGGCGTACGCTCCGGCGTGGGAGAAGAGCAGCACGTCCCCCACGCGCACCCGCTCCACCGGCGCGTCCTTGGCGAGCACGTCCTTCGGGGTGCACAGCTGTCCCACCACGTTGATGCGCTCGCCCTCCACCCGGGGCCGGGCGAAGGGGTAGCGCCACTCCTCGATGGGCACCACCCGGAAGGGATGGCTGTGCCCCTGCGCCTGCGGCGTGCGGAAGTGGTGCGTGCCTCCCCGGCACACCACGAACGTCTCGCCGAAGCAGCGTTTGATGTCGAGCACCTCGGCGGCGTAGTACCCGCACGCGGCCGTGACGTACCGGCCGAGCTCGAAGCGCACGGACACGCCCTCCGCCACGAAGCGTCCCGCCAGCCCGTGCAGCCCCTCCGAGAAGCGGGCCAGCTCGAACTGGGACCCGGGCTCCCGGTAGTTGATGCCGATGCCGCCCCCGACGTTCAGATGGCTCCAGTCCGCCCGGTACCTCGCGCGCAGCTCCGTGAAGCGCCGCAGGTAGTCCTCCAGCAACCCCAGGTGCCTGCCCGCGTCCAGCTGGTGCGAGAGCAGGTGGAAGTGCAGGCCCTTCACCTCGAGCGCCTCCTGGCCCGCCAGGAAGTCCATCACCGCCGGGAGCTGCTCCCATTCCACTCCGAACTGGGTGGGCCGGCCGCCCATGACCAGCGACGTCTCGAACCCCGGCCCGAGCGGGAAGTTCAACCGCAGCAGGAGCGGCACCCGGCGCCCGAGCTGAGTGGCGATGAGCGCCAGCCGCCGCAGCTCGCCCAGGCTCTCCACGTGGAGCAGCTCCACCCCGAGCCGGCACGCCGCGGCCAGCTCCGCGTCCGTCTTCCCTGGCCCGCTCAGGATGAGCGGCTTGGAGGCGAACTGGGAGCGCAGCCACTCCAGCTCGCCCTGGGACGAGGCCTCGAAGCCATCCACCACCCCGGCCAGCGTCTGGAGGATGGGCGCCTCCGCGTTGGCCTTGGCGGCGTAGAAGAACCCGAATGGAGGGGGCAGGCTCCGCTTCAGGGCCCGCGCATGCGCCGCGAGCGCGGGGAGATCATAGAGGTAGGCACACAGCGGGCCGTCCTCCTCCGCCCGCGCGCGCCGCACCGCCGCCTCCACCACCGGCCACCTCAGTTCCACGACGGCACCTCCGGCACCCGGCCGAGCGGATTGGGCACCAGCACGTAGCCCGCCTCGCGATCGGCCTTCTTGAGGAAGCGCACGGTGAGGTTCGCCTTGCCCGGGAACGGCGCTCCCGCCAGCAGCGGGCCGATCCGGCGCGCGGACTCCTCCGTCCCGAAGCGCCGCTCGTAGCCGGTGAGCACCTGACGGACCCGGTCCCACAGCCGGCGCTCGAGCCGCTCGGAGCCCCCGGCGAGCGCCGCCACCGTCTCCGAGAGGTTGTTGACGAAGAGGCAGTAGGCGATGCGCTTCCAGCCCTGCTCGTCCCCGTAGGAGATGGCGCGGCGGGCCTCGGGCGTCAACGTGTCCAGCGCGAGCGCGGCGAAGCGCTCCGGCACCACCTTGAGGCCCTCCAGATCCCGCAGCAGCAACCCCTCGGGCGCGCCCCGCTCCGTCACCAGCAGCGTGTTCTGCAGGTGGGCCTCGTGGACGATGCCGTGGTGGAAGAAGGCGTAGAGCACCGGCGGCAGCAGCCGCTCCGCGTAGCCGTGGAACCAGCCCTCCACCGCTCGCTCGTAGCCCAGGTGCGGCGCGGACTCCGCCACCACCGCCATCAGCCGGCCGCGCGTGAACCCGTCCGTGCCGAAGAGCGAGGCCGCCACGCGCGCCACCCGCGTCCGGTCATCCACCGTGCGCGGCAGGGACTCGCGGAGGATGACGGCGAACCGCTCCTCCAGGTCCCTCCGCGCCGCCTCGCCCTCCCCGTCGAGCCCCACCGTGGCGAAGGCCGGCTCCTCCAGCATCCGCAGCCAGGGGAAGTGGGTGGCCAGGTCCTTCTCCAGCACGCGCAGGGCACGGGTGGCGAAGAGCGAGCCCTCCAGCTCGTACACCGCGTTCTTGCGCAGGCAGTTGGTGACGCGCACGTGCAGCGAGCACTTGTAGAAGAAGGGCAGCTGCGGCGCGTACATCGTCCGCAGCGAGGAGGTGGGGAAGAACTCCGGCCCCAGCGGCCCCAGGTAGCGCAGCCGGTCCTCCTGGAGCGCCCGCTTCACCAGCGGATGGGACAGCAGGTGCCCCGCCTGCCACGGGTGGACGGGAATGGGCAGGAAGTCCCCGCCGAGGGCCTCCGCGGCGGAACCGAGATCCTCGCGGAAGATGTCCGTGGCCTCGCGCTCCATCACCGAGGCCTGGATGACGGACTCGGGCCGCACGGCGAAGAAGTGGAGCGGGTAGCGCGTCCGCGTCTCGGGGGAGAAGCGCCGCACGTCCTCGGCGGAGAAGCCCAGGCGGCTCTTCGGCGCGGGGTGGAACGAGTGTCCGAAGACGAGCCCCTGCTCGGACTCGACGTAGGGCCCCGCGCTGTCACGGCCGCCGGCGCGCCGCGCGAGGATGGCCGTCATCACCGCCACGCTGTCCGCCACCTGGTGGGCCAGCTCCTGCTGGGGCCCGGTGCCGAAACGCTCCTCCAGCTCGCGCAGCAGCAGTTGCGACAGGCTCCGCCAGTCCGCCACCTCCCACCCACGGTGGTGCAGCTGGTACCAGACCGGCGAGCAGTACACGTAGTTGCCCGTGGCCGAGGGCGCCTCCACGGCGACGACGACGCGGGCCTTCGTGTGGGGGAGATCCACCTCCAACAGGTACCCGCCCGCGTCGCCGCGCGGCCCATACGAGAGCACCGAGCGCGGACGCAGGCGCACCGCCCCCTGCGGCGAGGCGATCTCCCGGCAATAGCACGACAGCAGCACTTCCTGGGCACGGCGCCCGGCCATGCCCGACCACTCCTCGCGGCGCGGGAGCGGCTCCACCTGCGTGTTCAACATGAGCGCTTCCTTCCTTCTTTCGATTTCATCGGGCCGGACGCACCTGGCCGGCGGGCGCCGTCCGGGACATCCGATGCACCACGTAGACAGCGGCCCCCGCGGCGCCCACCGCGCCCAGCAGGAACGGAGAGGCCAGGCCCCAGACGGCACTCACCCCGCCCGCGGCGCACCCGGCGGCCACCCCACCCCACTTGGAGCTCGCCTCGAACCAACCAAAGGCCTTGCCGGCGCTGCCCTCGCGCACCACGTCCGCCACGAGGCCGTGCAGGGAGATGAAGCAGATCGTCATGGCCAGCCCCATCAGGAGCCGGGCCACCACCAGGGCGACGAGCCCCGTGGCTCCCGCCTGGGCCACCAGGGACACGGCCAGCACGCCCAGCGCTCCCGCGAAGAGGGCCAGGGGCCGCTCCCGGACGCGCCGGCTCAGGGGCGCGGCGCCCAGCAGGTAGACGAGGTGTGGCAGGGCGAACAGCACTCCGGCCACGCCGCGAGCCCCCGCCCCCGGCACCTGCTCGGCATGCGGCAGGAAGTACGGGAACGTCACCACCGTCGCGAAGGTGAACAGGAACTGGAGCGCGAACACCTCGCCCGCGGTGAACGCGGGACGCTCCCCGGCGGCCTCCACCCGGGGCGCGGCCTCGCCCGGGGCGGGCTCCTTGTCCTGGGCCTTCACCCCGAGGGTGATGAGCACCGCGGCCAGCGGCAGCCAGAAGAGGAGCTGGTAGACGCGGAGTGGATCTCCCGCGGGCAGGAGGAAGCCGACGGCGATGGGCGCCACCACCAGCGCGGCGCGAGCCGAGCCCTGCATGAGCGTGAGGCTGTCGCGCAGCGCCCGGCCCTGGAGGAACGTGGCCAGGAAGGCATTGGAGGCACCGAACGTCCCGCCCACCAGCCCCTGCAGCACCAGCGAGGCGGCGAACAGCGGGGTGGACGAGGCGTACCCGGCCAGCAGGAAGGCCAGCGCCAGGCCGAGCTGCGCCCGCAGCAGCATGGGCCGGGCGCCGAGCCGGTCCGCCATGCGCCCCCAGAAGGGGCTGCTCACCGCGGTGAGCACGGTGGGAAGGACGTAGAGCAGACCGGGGAGCCAGGTCCGCTGCTCCCCGAGCGACACCGACACCATCTTCCCGAAATACGGAGGCACTCCGAGCGCCGCGAAGGCCGCGACGAAGTGGGCGGCCATCACGGCGGCCACCTTCCGGTTGCGCGCGGAGCTCATGGCCGTGCCTGGCGGAGCGGGTTGGGGCCCGTCAGCCCGTAGAACTTGTTGATGTCCGCCGCGCCCGTCAGTGACTTCGGGCGGAGCGTGGCCGCGGTGAGCAGGTACTTCACCGGGTGCCGCTCCGTCTCCAGCAGCCAGCGGCGCGCGGCCGACACGTCCTCGCCCTCGCGCTCCAGCGCGCCGAGCACCTGCTCCGTCCGGGAGCGCACGAGCGCGTAGGCCTCGTCGCGGCCGAGCTCCCCCCGCGCGGCCATGGCCTCCAGGGGCGCCGAGAGGTTGAGCTGGAGGGTGATGGTGAGGAACATGCGCGCGAGCGCGTCCTCGTCCTCGCAGAGGATGCGCCGGTCCTTCAGCTGCCCGGGCACGGAGGCGAAGCGGGCATGGCGGCCCAGCCGCTCCGGCCAGATGCGGGGCGCGTCGTTGTCCTTGAGCAACAGCCGGAGGTGGGGCTCGCGCCGCGACAGCACCAGCATGCTGTTCTGCTGGTTGGACTCGAGCGCGATGCCGTAGCGCACCCACAGCCGCAGGTGCAGGTCCAACGTGAGCGCCACGTACTCCTCGAAGAGCCGCCGGACGTCCCCCGCGAAGAAGCCGTCCGCCAGCGCCCGCATCACCCCGCGGCCATCCGCACCGCTGGCGGCGAGCCCCGCGACGCTCACGATCGTCTCGTCCGTGAGCGCCTCGGGGTAGCGCCGCGCCAGGAAGCCGAGCAGCGGCTGGCCCTCGACGGCGCCCCCGTACTCCTCGTTCGTGAGCAGCACCCTTCCCCGCGGCCCGGGCTCTTCCTCGAGCAACTGGCCCAGCATCGACTGCACGGTGTGGCCGTCGGCGAGGGTGCTCGGCTTCATGGTGCGCAGGTTGCGCATGCCCAGCGTCCGGATGCGCAGCGGGAGCTTCAGGTGCCAGTGGGGCTCCGCGAGCACCACCACCGTGCGCACCGAGAGCGTCGGCGTCACCTCCACGAAGGGCTTCGGCGCCCGCACCGCCACCGGGAGGAGCTCCGCGAGCGCCGGCTCATCCCAGAGCGTCTCCCAGGTGTGCGGGTGAACGGGCAGCAGCGTGTGCGAGTCCTCGAGCGCCACCGGCAGCCCCACGTCCTCGAAGCGCGGCCACCAGGCGGGCCGCGTCTGGCCCCGCACCGGCAGCAGCGCCCGGGGCAGCGCCATCCACCGCAACAGGAAGACGGGCTGGAACTCGGGAGCGAAGCGCTCCAGGTCCCCCAGGCCGAAACCCACCTTGGCCCTCGCGGTGGGGTAGTAGGGATGATCGAGGAAGGACGCCAGCCTGTCGTGGTGCAGCAGCTGCTCCCACCAGCGCGCCGGTGGGGAACCTCCTGCCGTGGCGAAGAGCCGCTCCCGCTCGGCCTCGCAGCGCAACCGGTGCTCCAGCGCGGTGCGGTACTCGAGCGAGAACTCCCGCAGGCACGTCTCCTCCTCCGGCGTCTCCGGCGGCAGCAGCCAGCGCACCAGCTCCGCGGGGTCCTCCACGAAGAGGAACGTCCCGCCCCGCTCCGCCACCACCGGGCGGCTGGCATCGAAGCGCCAGTCCTGCATGTGCCCGGTGGGAAGGGCGGGCAGCCACACCCGCTCCCCCTCGCCTCCCGTCTCCACCACGAGCCACCCCTCCCGGGCCGCTGCGCTTCCAGAGACCGGAGCCCCGCGCGGAGGCAGGGGCGAGAACCGTGCCCGCGAGACGCACCCGCCCACGTCCTCGCGCAGGAGCGTGTCGAGCGTCCGCTGGAAGAGGTAGCGGCGCGCCTCCATCACTTCAGCTCCCATCGCAGCTCCTCGCCGGCGCGAGCGAAGGCCCGCTCGAGCGCCGCCTGCGTGCCGCCGAAGCCGCGCAGCACGCCCAGGTAGTCCCGGTTCGAGTTCGTCAGCCGCACCTGAGCGCCCTCGGTGCGCGTGGGGGTGAACATCAGCGTGAGTCCGTCCTCCACCCGCCGGAAGGCCGCCGGCACGCGCGTGAGCACCCCCGGGCGCTCCGCGCAGAAGTAGCGGATGCCCGCGGCCACCTCGGGCGGCCTCCCCGGCTCCAGCGGCGCGCCCAGGTGCAGCCGCAGCACCTGCTCGAACAGCCGGAGGCCGAGCGCCTCGTCGAGCAGGAACTCCCGGGAGTCGCCGATGGTGCGGTAGTTGATTTCAATGACGCGCGGGCCCGACGCGGTGAGGACGAACTCGGTGTGGCACGCGCCGAAGCCCACGCCCGCGGCGCGCAGCACCGCCACCATCTCCTCCTCCTGCCGCGCCGTCAGCCCCGTCCCCCACCACGCCTCCTTCTCGATGAAGTACGGCGGCGGTGACAGGTGCGTCCGGAAGCCGCCGAGCACCTGCAGCCGCTCCCCGTCTCCCAGCGTCTCCAGCGTGACGAGCGGCCCCTCCAGGTACTCCTCCAGCACCACCCGCTGGCCCGGCCGCACGCGCCAGATGTCGCGGCAGGACGCGGCCACCTCCTCGTGGGTGCGCGCCAGCTGCACCTGCTCGCTCGCCACCCCCTCCGCGGGCTTCACGACGCACGGCAGCGGCACCGGCCCCTCCAGCTCCCTCAGCCCCTGCTCGTCCGCGACGGCCGCGTGCCACACGCGCTCCACGCCCCGCTCGGCCAACCACCGCCGCATCTCCGCCTTGTTCTTCGCGCGCAGCGCCGCGGTCCAGTCCTTGCCCGGCAGCCCGTGGTAGGAGGCCGCCAGCGCGGTGCTCGTCTGCAGGTGATCGCTGTTGGAGAAGAGCGCCGCCGGCCGCCCGCCCAGGCGCAGCGTGGCCTCCAGCACCGACAGCGGGTTGAACACGTCACAGGCGAGGATGGAGCCGGGCGCCTCGGCGGCGGGCACCCGGGAGAACGTCTCCTGCTGCTCCTCGAGGCGATCCGTGAGCAGCACGACGGGGAAGCCCAGCCGGCGGGCCGCGGGGACGAAGCCCCGGGTGACGGGCTCACTGGGGACGTGGGCCAGGATGACGATGGGTTTCATGGGGGGCCTTCCTTTCAGCGCTCGAAGTCGAGCGTGACGAGCACCGAGCGCCCCGGTGACGGCACGCGCCCGAGGCTGTAATCGACGTTGCGGGTGAAGAGGCGGGCATCCAGGACGTTGTTCACCCCGAGCCCTACCCGGAATTGCGTCTGCTCCACGCGGAACGACTCGGAGACGTGGACGTTGGCGATGCAGCCGCCGGGCACCAGGCCCTTGGAGCCGCTGGCGTTCTCCTCCACGGTGTTCTCCGCGTCGGAGAAGGCGTCCGTGCGGCAGGAGCCATTCACGTTGCCCGTGAGCGTTCCCCGGCGGTACGCCACGCGGAACGTCCCCTCGTGCCGCGAGGCATACGGCAGCCGGTTGCCGGCGAACGCTCCCGAGCGCTGCGTGGCATCCAGGTACGTGTAGGCCAGCCGCACGTCGAGCGCCCGGAAGGGGTGGAAGCCCAGCGACGTCTCCAGGCCCTGGTGCCGCGCGTCGCCCAGGTTGCGGAAGCCCGTCGCCGCGTCGATGAACTCCAGCTTGTTCTGGAAGCGCATGTCGAACCACGTCAAGCCCACGTCCAGCCACCGCAGCGGGAAGACGCGCGCGCCCAGCTCGAGGTTGTCCGCCTTCTCCGACACCAGCTCGTTGCCGAAGGTGATCTGCGTGAACTGCACCGGCCGGAACGAGCGGTGGTAGTTGCCGAACAGGAACAGGGGCTTCACCACCTGGTAGCCGATGCTCAGTCCGGGCAGCACGTCCTGCGTGGCGTTGTGGTTGCGCACGCCCTTGAGGCGGTCGTCATGGCGCAGCGCCAGGTACTCGAAGCGCAGGCCGGGCGTCACCTTCAGCTGGCCATCCAGCAGCGAGAGCGTGTCACTCACGTACCCGGCGAAGGCGTGCGTGCGGAAGAACCAGTCGCGCGTCACGGTGAGCACGTCCGTGGCCAGGTCCCGGCTGTCCACGAGGTAGTCCACCCGCTCGCCGATGTAGCGCAGCCCCCACGTCACCTCGTGCGGCACCAGCGCCTCGAAGGGCAGCACCTGGCGCACCTCGGCGCCCCACACCCCGTAGTCGCGCGGCGAGGAGGACAGCTTCGTGGGAGTGCCCCCGGCATCGAGCGGCGTGGCGAAGGAGAACCCGCGGTGGGCCTGGTGGCCGAACACCGTCACGCCGAGCGCGCCGGCGCCGAGCTTGCGCGTGAGCGACACCGAGCCCCGGAGGGCGTTGCCGTCGAAGCGATCCAGGGGACGCTGCGAGCGCGTCACGTCCTGCTCGTAGGCCTCCGGCGTGAGCGCACCCGGCAGATCCGAGCCCGCCTGGTAGTACTGGAGCTTCGCCTTGAGCGTCAGCACCTCCGAGGGGCGCCACTCCGCGTCACCGAGGAGGTTCACCGCGCGCGTATGGGAGTGGGCGCGGAAGGAGTCACCCAGCAGGGCATTGGCCTGGAGCTGCAGGCCGAGCCGCTCGGAGAGGAACCCGCCGGCCCGTGCGTAGGCATCCCCCAGCGCCAGGCCCTCGGGCCCCAGCGCCACGCCCATGCGCCCGGCGACGAGCAGCTCCCTGGGAATGGACTTCGTGACGAGGTTGATGACGCCGCCCACGTTGTTGGGCCCGTAGTGGGTGGCGATGCCGCCGCGCGCCACGTCCACCGCCTCCAGCGTCTGCAGCGTCACCGGGAAGAGCGACAGGCCCGTCTGGCCGTAGGGCGCGGGGCTGACGGGAATCCCATCCATCAACACCAGCACCTGCTCGCTGCGCGCCGGGGACAGGCCGCGCATGCCGATGTTGGGCAGCAGGCCCGTACCGCTCTCGTCCTGCACGCGCACGCCCGGCACCACGCGCAGCGCGTCGTCCAGGGTGCGTGCGCCCGAGTTGGACAGGGCCTGCTCGTCCAGCACCGTCCGCGCACCGGCGTACGTGCGCACCGTCCGCTCCGAGGGCGGACCCAGCCACGTCCCCGTCGCCGTCAACGGCGCCACCTGGAGCGCTCCGTCCGCGCCCTCCGCGGTGGGCGTGGCCTCCACCGGCTCCGCGGCGGCGGCGGGAGGAGACTCGGGAGAAGCTTCGGGAGGGAGCCCGGCAGAAGGCTCGGGAGGGCGCGCGGCCTCGGACAGGGGCACGGGCTGCGTGCCCGCCTGGGGCCCCCCGTCCTCCGCCCTCGCCAGCGACGAGAGCGCGCACACCGCCAGCAGCACCGGGACACGGGCCCCCCTGCCATGGCACGGAATCGTGAAACTGAGAATGCGCATCAATTTCATTTTCGAGGGAGAGGAAGACCTGGAGGGAAGAAGCATGCTCATGGGGAAGGACGCGGTGCGGGGCGAGGGCCGGGAGTGGACTCACTCCAGGCGGTATTGGAAGGGGACATCCACGGCGATGCTCTGGCCGAGCTCGGCGGGAGGCGGTGGAAAGGGAAGGGACTCGCGCACGGTGCGCAGCGCGGCGTCGCACAGCATGGGGTGTGGACAGGGGCCGTGCACGCGCATGCCCAGCAGCTGGCCCCCGTGGCCGATGGACACCCGCAGCGTCACGACGCCCTCCAGCCCCAGCTCCTCGGCCTGCGGCGGGTACTGAAAGCGGGCGGCGATGCGGCTCCTGAGGAGCTCCTGGAGGTAGCTGCTCGTCAGCGACTGGCGCTGCTCGCGAGTGAGGGACGGAGGAGGAGGCGGCGGCGGTGGCATGAGCGCGCCCGCGCCCCCGACGCCTCCGCCCGGGGAGCCCGCCACCGCCCCGATGCCTCCACCGCCGGCCTCGGCGCCCGGAGCGGCCTCGGCGGGGGGGCCCTCCGCGACGTCCGCCGGAGCCTCCTCGGTGGCCTCCACCGTGGGCTCCGCGGGCGGCGGGCGCGCAGCGGGCTGTTCAACGGCGGGGAGCCTCGGGGTGAGGACCCGCGCCGGCCTGGACACGTGCCGGCGCACGGGAGCGGGCCTGCTCGCGTGCGGCGGGGACGGGGTGGGAGCCGGGGCCGCCGGAGCGCGCGCCACCATGAAGCTCAAGGCGATCTCCCGGGAGCCCCCTGCCCCGCCGGTGGACCCGGGCGCCACCACCCGCGAGGAAGCCCCCACCGAGAGCAGGAGCAGCGCGGCCCCGTGGACGGCGAGGGCCACGAAGGCGGCCTTTCCGAAACGCCCGCGGCTCGCGCCCTCGGCGCGCGGCTGGAGGACGGCGCTGAACAGGGGGTGTGCGGGCGCTCCCGTGCTGGCCGGGACACGGCTCTCACTCGGGACCTCCGTTCTCTCCCACCGCTGCATGGCTGCCTCCGCCACGGCGCCTCCTCGAGACTCAAGAGCGATTTTGCGAATCAGAATCAACTTCCACGGACGAGTTGTTACTTCACCGGTCGTCATCAGGTCAAGTAGGACCCTGTTCGCGGACCGTGACCTCGCTTGCGGTCTCGAAAGAGACCCTGGCATAGGGTCCAGGTCACGGATGCGTGACACCCTTCTCCAGGAGCTGTTCGGAACGAGCCAGGTGGCGGGACGCCTGTGGGTGGCGACCCTGCTGCTGGCCGCCTGCGCAACGGATGGGACGCGGGTGGCCGAGCCGGTGCCAGGTGCCACGCGAGCGCCTCACGGCCGCGTCCAGGTCCGCTTGGAGACGGAGGAGGGCCCGCCTCGGAGCTTCGTCCCTCCGCGCGTGAGGCCCGTGGAGGTGACTCCAGCGCAGTTCGACGCGGCCATGGCCCGGCTGGTGGCCGGATTGGAGTTCCCCTCCCCTTCCCGCCATCGGCTGGCGCTCACCTCATGCGCCCAGCCAGCACGGGAGGACGCCGCGGCACGGCGTACCCTGGCGCTGACCATTGCGCTGGGTTCTGTCTGGGAAGGCTCGGTGGACGTCGGAGGCTTGCCGAGCAAGCACCGCCTGCCGACCATCGAGTCCTGGCGCAAACCAAGGTTCACCGAGGATGGGAAGATCCTGCCCTACAAGGGGAGGAGGAACCCGCCCAAGCCCATCACGAACCTGGGCCGTAACCGGGCCGGCCAAACCATCACGGATGGCAAGAACAACGTCCGATTCGACAAGGATGGATTTGCCGAGTTCGATACGAAATTCGAAACCATTCTGGATGATATCCACATTGGCAGTGGGCGTTCCGAACAGCACATGAGAGCAGCCAACCGAAGGCTCTTCGATGCAATCAAGTCGGAGCCTGGCCTGGCCAAGGAACTCGGACTGAGCAGAACAAGCATCGAGCAACTCTTGACTCTGGACAGAGCTCCAAGAGGATACATCTGGCACCATCATCAAGATGTCTGCAGGATGCAACTCGTACAAGAAGAAGCACATATCCTCTCGCGCCCACACACGGGAGGCATGGCAATCTGGGGCGGAGGACACCCGTGACGACACTGAGATGGATACCTTATCTTTGGGACGAAGCCCACCCAGCGACCTCTAGAGAGCTCGAGCAACTCGAGCATCGGTTGGGCATTGCCTTTCCCACGGCCTACAAGGAATTGGCCGTTCAGTATCAGGGAATGACTCCCCATCCCGCTGTCTTCAACGTGGGCAGAGGCACCAATGTCGTCAATGTGCTCCTGACGATCATCGAAGACACCCAGTGGCGCACATACTCCGTCATGCGTGCGTACGAGGCAGTGAAGCCCCATGTCCCCCGTGGCATCTACCCATTCGCCAGCACCCCTGGTGGTGAGTACTTGTGCTTCGATTACAGAGAATCATCGGAGCAACCCAAGATCACCCTGGTCACTGTGGAGATGTTCATCTACCCCGTAGCGGACAGCTTCAATGACTTCATGGCCCGACTGCATGACGGCGATGATCCGCATGCATAATCTCGTCACGCCCGGCGGAGCAGGCGAGCCTACCTGGAGGGCTTCCACCGCTTGCGCAGGACGGCGGCCTGCTCGGGGGCGTGCCATGCCAGACACCCATCGCAGGAGCATCCTTGGAACGAGCCAGGTGGCGGGACGCCTGTGGGTGGCGACCCTGCTGCTGGCCGCCTGCGCAACGGATGGGACGCGGGTGGCCGAGTCCATCACCGGCGCCACGCGAGCGCCTCACGGCCGCGTCGAGGTCCGCCTGGAGACGGAGGAAGGCCCTCCGCGGAGCTTCGTCCCTGCGCGCGTGAGGCCCGTGGAGGTGACTGCGGCGCAGTTCGACGCGGCCATGGCCCGGCTGGTGGCCGGATGGGAGTTCCCCTCCCCTTCCCGCCATCGGCTGGCGCTCACCTCATGCGCCCAGCCAGCACGGGAGGACGCCGTGACGCGGGGCTATCGGTTCTGGTGCGAGCGCCGAGGCACTCCGGGCGATTGCCTGTCACTGCTGGGCAACGCGCTCTCCCTGGGGGCCGAGGCACGGCGTACCCTGGCGCTGACCATTGCGCTGGGTTCTGTTTGGGAGGGCTCGGTGGATGTCTGGGCCGGCATGGTGGACCCGGTGGCGTTGCAGTCCATGGTGATGTCCGCGCTGGCCGGCTACCTCGTCATGCTGGCGTTTCCCAATCCGGTGACCCAGGCGGCCGCCGTCTCCTTCGGCTGCTTCATGGTGGCCTGGCTGGGCGTGGACACGGCGTGGAGCCTGCTGCAGGGCTGGAGGCAGTTGGAGTTGGAGACCCAGCAGGCGCGAACCTTCGCCGAGGTACGCGAGGCCGGTGAGCGCTTCGGCCGGGTGATGGGCGCGCAGGTGGGTCGCCTGCTGGTGATGCTGGCGACAGCGGCCCTCGGCTCGACGACGAACCTGCTCATGAGAGGGCCGGGGCTGCCGGGCTACGCACAGGCGTCCCTCATGGCCAGGACGCAGATGGGCCTGGAGCTGGCGGCGGTAGGGCAAGTGCGGCAGGTGCTGGTGGGCCAGGGCAGCCTCACCCTCACACTGGCTCCGGGCGCCCTCGCCATGGCCTCCCAGGGCACGGATGGAGGCGGAGACGCGCCGAGCAAGCACCGCCTGCCGACCATCGAGTCCTGGCGCAAACCAAGGTTCACCGAGGATGGGAAGATCCTGCCCTACCAGGGCACGAGGAATCCGCCCACGCCCATCACGAACCAGGGCCGTAACCGGGCCGGCCAAACCATCACGAATGGCAAGCACACGATTCGCTTCGACAAAGATGGATTCCCCGAGTTCAACTCCAAATTCGAGACCATCCTGGATGACATCCACATCGGCAGCGGCAAGTCCTCGGCACATCAACGCGCAGCCAATACGAATCTGTACCGGGCAATTGAGCGGGACCCCGACCTGGCGAAGGAGCTCGGATTGAGCCAGTCGGATGTATCCAAGCTCTTGAAATCGGACCTCCCTCCGAACCGCTATACCTGGCACCACCACCAAGACGTCGGAAGGATGCAGTTGGTTCTACGCGAGGAACATCGACTTGCCACCCCGAATACAGGTGGGATGGCCATATGGGGTGGAGCCTATTCACCATGAAGATTTCCTGGGAACCCTACGTCTGGGACGCACCGCATCCGGTAGCACCAGGAGAGTTCGAAGTACTTGAACGACAGTGGGGCGTGTCGCTTCCCGATGAATACAGGAGTATCGCCTCCATTCATCAAGGAATGACTCCCAATCCGCACATCATCAACATTGGTAGAGGCGATTCTTCCATATGCACCTTCTTGACCATCAGCGAGGATGAATCGAGCCGCGTCTACTCCTTACGAGACGCACACAATCTCCTGAAGACCCGCACTCCGCCCGGCGCTTATCCATTCGCCCTGACCGGCAGCGGCGAATACGTATGCTTCGATTACAGGGACGCTCCGAGCCAGCCCAGAATCGTCCTCGTCACCGTCGAGATGGACATCTACCCCATAGCGAACAGCTTCTCCGAGTTCCTGGAGAAGCTGCATGACTAGGTAGCCATGAAGCTCCAATGGGAAACCTACTTGTGGACCGAACCCCATCCGGTGGACTCATGGGTTCTCGACCGGCTCGAGCAACAGTGGAAGGTCAAGCTACCTGAGCTTTACAGGGAACTTGTCTCCGCATATCAGGGGATGGGGCCAGCGCCTTGCGCTTTCGATGTTGGCACAGGCAACGACGCGTTCAGTGTCTTGTTGATCGTCAGTGATGACAGAGAAAAGGAAGCGTACTCCATCAACAAGGCGCATCGTGTACTGGAGCCACATGTTCCAGCGGGGATCCTTCCCTTCGGTCTCACTCCCGGCGGTGAGTACTTGTGCTTCGACGACAGAGACTCACCAGGGCAGCCCAGGGTTGTCCTGGTGACGGCGGAAATGTCCATCCGCCCCGTCGCGGACAATTTCACGCTGTTCATGAATGGTCTCTACAGTGGATAGGCTGTCCCCACGTGGCACGGACAAGTGGCGGGCTCCCTCCTGGCGGCAAGCCTGCCGGAAGAGAATCGCCTCTCTGCCGCATACTGGAACAGTGACGACCTGAGGAGGAGGTCAATGACAATGGCTGTTCGATGGATGGGTCATCTCTGGCAAGAACCCCACCCCACCACTCCAGATGAGATCAACGCCCTCGAGCGCGAATGGGGGGTGTGGTTTCCCGACGAGTACAAAAGAATCGTCTCCACTCATCAAGGTATGACTCCAGAGCTCCCCGTCTTTGATGTGGACCAAGGCACCGATGTTTTCAATACGCTCTTGACGATCCATGAAGATGAGAAATGGCAGGTGTATTCCGCGAGGGGAGCATTCGAAGCGCTCAAGCCGCATGTCCCCACGGGGATATTCCCATTCGCCGACACTCCTGGCGGCCAGCACATATGCTTTGACTATCGAAACACACCTGCGCAACCCACAATCGTCCTTGTCACCGTTGAGATGGACATCTACCCCATCGCGAACAGCTTTTCCGAATTCCTGGAGAAGCTGCATGACTAGCACCAAACGCCGAATGAGGCGGGGACGGGTAGCTTGCAGTGTTCCGCTACTTGGAGCAGGCGGAGCAGGCGGAGCAGGCGGCGCTCGCGCGCGGCTTGAGGCCCCACTTGCGAGCAGACAGAGAAAGAGACTGGGCGGCCGCTCTGACTTGAGAGGTTGTGTAGGGGTCCCTACCGGAGCGGACAGGAAGCGGCTG